>JAOZLN010000340.1 GCA_029934845.1 Candidatus Sabulitectum sp. | reverse complement strand
CCCAACAACCCCACGGGGGCTGTTGTTACCTTGGATCAGATGACTGAAATAGTGGAATTTGCAAGGGCAAACAATCTTCTTCTTGTCAGCGATAATTCATACAGCCACATAAGATTTGACGGAGTAGAGCCCATGAGCTTTCTCCAGGTTCCCGGGGCAGAGGATGTTGTTCTAGAGTTTCACAGTCTTTCAAAAACATTCAATATGACCGGATGGAGAATCGGGTTTGTCGCCGGCGGAGCAGATCTTATCAGTACATTTATGGGCGCAAAGGAAAACATCGATTCCGGTGCCTTTACTGCCATTCAGAAAGCTGCTGAAGTTGCCATGAATATGCCTTCCGCCCTCTTCAACGAGAGGCTGGATATTTACAGGGAAAGAAGGGATATTCTTGTGGCGGGCCTCGAAAAGCTTAACTGGGATGTGTTCGATTCTCCTGGCAGTTTTTATGTATGGGTTAAGCTTCCTCGTGGTGCCGACTCTATGGTCTTTGCCAGAAAAATGATCAACCATGCAGGTATTGTGATAACGCCGGGAAGTGGTTTCGGAACATGGGGAGAGGGTTACATTCGTTTTGCTCTTACTATTCCTGCTTCGAGAATTCACCAGGCAATCGGCAGACTTGAACAGATGGAACTTCAAAAAGGAAGGCTTCTTAAATGGTTGAAGAAAACAGGAGACTGAAAGGCACAATGCTGCTGAATGGTGTTTCCGTTACTCTTCGTCTTGGGGCGCTGTCTTTTGAGCGGATAGAACCCAGAAGGGTCAATCTTGATCTGAAGTGGGCAGGTGAACTTTTTGCCGCAGGTAAACCCGTAGTGGATTATTCCATGGTCTGTACCGAATTGAAGAGTAAACTTGAACCTGAATATCTTTACATTGAAGAACTTGCCCGTGACACACTGAAGATTCTCGAAAACAACTGGCCAGGCCACTGGACTGTGTCTGTGCAAAAAGATCATCCTCCTACGGATCTGCCTGTGGAAAGAGCCACCGTTACAATTGGCAGCTAGAGCGTTAAGATCGTTTGCTCTTGGTCTGGGTGGTAATCTGGGTGATGTCAGAGGCAGGATTCAGGCCTGTGTTCTTGTTTTGCAACAGGAATCACGGGTATGTGAACTAAGAGTTTCTTCTTTGTATCAAACTCCTCCCTGGGGAGATGTGGACGGGGGGCAGTTCGTGAATGCTGCAGTCAGCGGTATGTGGCAGGGTACCGATCTGGATCTTCTATATCTCTGCCGTTCCATCGAGAGTGAATTCTCATCTCCAGTAAACAAGAATGGTGCTGCCAGGGTGCTGGATGTGGATGTACTTTTCCTTGATGGCGGTGTTTCCAGCTCTGAACTTGAGCTGCCTCATCCCAGGATGAGCTTAAGAAAATTTGTTCTTGTTCCTTTATGCGAAGTATGGTCTGAATCAGTACCAGGTATTGGAGAAACCCCGGAAGAACTTCTAAAGCGGGTGCAGGACGGCTCTTCTATTATATTCCTTGGGGGTTTGAATACAGTTTAAAAGGGAGCTGAACCAGTTTGAAAAATGCAAGGTATCTTGTTGTTGAGGGTCCCATAGGAGTAGGCAAAACAAACCTTGCCAGAAAACTCGCTGCAAGACTTGAGGGCAGAACAGTACTGGAGGAGACAGGAGAGAACCCATTTCTCAGATTGTTCTACAGCAACAGGAAGAAGTATGGATTTCAGGCTCAGGTCTCATTTCTTCTTGCCAGATATATCCAGCAGACCAGGCTTGTTCACCCTGATCTGTTTACTTCATACCTGATATCAGATTTTTTATTCGGACGGGGTATGATATTTGCCAGGGTAAGTCTGGAACCGGAGGAACTTATTCTTTACCAGCGGTTGATGGATCAGTTGAATCCCAGAGTACCCTCTCCTGACCTGGTAGTGTACCTTCAGGCATCAACGGGTGTTCTTCTTGATCGTATCAACCGGTGCGGAAGAAATTTTGAGCGGGACATGGACAGGATCTGGCTGGAGGAACTTATTGATTCCTACAACAGCTGGTTTCTAAGAGACAGGCAGTATCCTGTTCTGGTTGTAAATACAGATTCAGTTGATTTTCTTAGTGACGAGGATTCGTTTGAGGGCCTGGTTGAAGCAATATTGACTCATTCCGGGGGTATTCATGGCTACAACCCACTACCGAATAAAGGATTACTGATTTGATAGTAACAAGCAGCGAAAGCAGGATATCAGATCTGTGTGCCAGGTGGCACGCTGAGGGACTTTCCGTTGGCTTTGTGCCAACCATGGGTGCTCTTCACAAAGGGCATCTCAGCCTTGTTAAGGTAGCAGCTGCGGCAGCTGACAGGGTGGTTGTTAGTATTTTTGTTAACCCCACCCAGTTCGGTCCGGGTGAGGATCTGGAAAAGTACCCCAGAACTCTTAAACAGGATTGTGAGTCTGTTGAACTTCTTGGTGCTTCAGCAGTATTTACTCCAGGTGCTGATGTGATCTACCCTGCGGGTTTTTCCACCGGCGTTTCTGTTACCGGGATCACTGCGGGGCTTTGCGGGGCTGTCAGACCCGGGCATTTTGACGGAGTGACAACAGTATGTGCAGTTTTGTTCGGAATTGTCAGGCCGGATCTGGCAGTGTTTGGAATGAAAGATGCACAGCAGCTCGCAGTGATCAGGCGAATGGTCTCTGACCTTCGAATGGGAATAAAGATTCTAGCTGCGCCTATCGTTAGAGAAACTGACGGTCTTGCAATGAGCAGCAGGAATCGATATCTCTCTACAGAGGAGCGGAAGCAGGCAGCACTGATAAGTACCGGTATTTGGAGGGTACAGAGTCTTTTCAACACTGGTGAAAGAAATTGTGATATGTTGAAGAAAGAATTTCTTCTATCATTGAAAGATGCACCTTTACTTAAGGTGCAGTATGTTGAGACAGTCAACCCTGAC
>JAOZLN010000067.1 GCA_029934845.1 Candidatus Sabulitectum sp. | reverse complement strand
GCCTCACCGGCGCGAGCCCCAATTCTAAAGACTGAAATCAAAGGTGTCAACCCATAATCGTCAAGTGGTTGAAAGGCATCAAAAACCACATTAGCAAATATTCAAAAGAAAACATTCCCAGGTGGCATCTGCCTTCATTCGGGGCTACCGGAGCCGGTCTTGTATAGCTATAAATATCCTTATAACTATAGGAGGTTTTCTTGTCTCTCACTATTACTCTTTGCCTGATGCTTATTTCAACCGGAATGGATGTTGAAACACCGGAGGAATTTCTGGCAACCCTGTCTTCATGCAGCGCTGACCAGTGGATCGAGTACCAGTACCTTTCCGAAAATGCTATTCACCCTGATACCGTCAAAGCCAGGATAGAATCACTGCGAAGCCTATCCATCGAACCAGGCGAAAGAATCCTGGAGGACATAGAGGGCGGATACAAAGTCACTTTTCCTGAAAGCAGATGGACCTGGCGGATGGACGGAGGAAGAATAGGCTCGGTCAGAGGCGAATCTGTAGTAGAATGGCATCCCGGTGGCTACAGCTGGGCAGCCATACCGATATTCTCTGATGAAGGAGCTTCTATCGGCCGGAAAGAGTCGCTTTGCATGGGTGCCACCATGATGGCCGTTATTGCTGTGATAGGCATTCTTGCTGTGTGGTATGCGAAAAGAAGATACGGCTGAAGGCTACAAGCTGATACTACTCGAAGTGATCCCATTCGCTTGAAAAGTCAAGAACCTCAATGGGGCCTTCACGGTCTTGCTCTCCAACGGACATTGCTTTATCAAGGAATTCGTCAAGATCCCGCTGAAGAAACACAGAAGTTGTAAGAAGTGACTGGAATTGAGAGTACTCGTCGCGGTTCTCCACCGGAACACCCTCAACCTCCCCCATGGATTCCTTCATCTTCCTGAGAAGAGAGGAAAGTGCCATGGAAAGTTCATTTGCCTGCTTGTATATGCTCATCAAGAATCACCTTTATTTCTTTTCCAGATCCTGTTCATAGAGTTGTTAATTGCGATAACAAGATCTTTTTCTGCTGCATTTCTTCCTGTGGGGTGCCCCTGGCCTGGAAGAACAGTAACAGTGCAGACTTCGCTGCATGTGTGTTTTGCCATAAGCCCACCCTCTTCCAGTGGGGAAACTCTATCCCCATCACCGTATATATACTCTACGCCGCAACCCCTGTTCCAATACTGCAGCCAGAAAACAGTCCTGAACCTCTTCAGGCTTCTTACAGCCCAGCCCGGCATGAACAATCTTAAAACTGCACTGCCAGCTCTTCCCGTTCTGCGTCTTGCAGCAAGAAAAAAGGAGCTGTACGACCCATGAACAACAATTCCGGCAGGAAGAAGTTCCCCTGCCAATGCACAAGCTTTTATAGCTGATGACCCACCCATGGATGTTCCATAAACAATGATGTTCCCCGGTTCGTAACCTGAATCTTTTGCAAAACTCAGAGCCCCCAGAATGTCATGAACTTCATCTGTACCACCTGTTGCAAGTCTGCATGGATGACCATCGGTTCCCCGCATGGGAACCAGAAGAAAAGAAACCCCGCTCAGATCTCTTAACTTTTCTGCCAGCTCTGCCCGGGAGAGAAAAGAGCCGCCCAGCCCGTGAGCAAAAACAATCAGCTTTTCAGAGCCTTCAAGCAGATATCCCTTCACCCTGTATCCATCAAAGGAATTCCAGCTTTTTTCTTCCCAGTTTTCGTTGGGAGAACCGGTAACCTGATGCTGATGAAAACGAAACATATTTGCAAACCCTGTGATTCCCAGCCTTCCCAGTTTCTTTTTTAGAATAAGCCATACTATCAGCCCTGAAAGAGAACCGATCAGCCATCCAGCGATTACATCCGACGGATAGTGCACTGCAAGGTAAACACGGCTGAAGCCAACAAGAAAGGTGAACATAATAGCCGGGATCGCAATCGGCGGATAGACTATTGCTGCAAACACCGCAAGACCTGCAGAGTTGGCTGCATGGTTGGAAGGAAAGCTTCTTCTTCCCCCGGTACGCAACCTGCAATCAAGCTGCTGGGCAATCGCCTCATCTCGATTGGGACGGGTTCTTTTTACATTGTGCTTCAGGAATGTTCCAGCCTGATCTGTAAGCGCGATACACAGGATCAGCCCAAATACAAAAACTCTGGGATTGATCCTGACAAACCAGTTCCCGCGGTAAGGAAGTTTTCTGCCAGCGAACAGAAGCAGAACCACTGCAACTGCAATGAACGGATACCAGTTGTGCTTATCGGTAATGGCAAGCATTATTCTGGTAAGCATGGGGCTGGCCAACTGCAGATTGATAAATTTCAGCAGTTGAAGATCATACTGAAAGAATGCACTCACCAGATCAGAATTTCCACATTGTGGGTAAATTCAGGCGAGTCAACCGGTATAGCATGCCATAAACCGTAACTTTCCAGATACTCTGCATGAAAAGTGATTCCTGACAATCCATTGAACCAGCTGTGAACAGCGGGTGGATCAAAGCTGCCCATGGCAGTAAAACCCCGGGGAAACGGAGATATTACCATCCATCCAAATGGCTTTACATAAGCAGCCAGAAGAAACCCGGCAGATCCTGTTTCTTCCCATCTTCCCGGAACAACAAGAGCCGGTATCTGCCATCTTCTAAGAACAGCAGCACCCAGGGAAGCCCCGCCAGGAGAATTCTGCATATCGTTCTGAAGAGTTAACTCTGAAATCGGGTAGAGAAGGATCTGTTCAACAACAGCGTTTGAATTTCTGTAGAAAACAGAGATTGCATCGATCACCCTTGCAACCAGCACCATGGGATTGGGTTCACCTGCAGCCAGTATGGAAGATTCCCTGTAAACAGCATCGCCTCCAGCCCAGAAAACCTCTGTATCAAGACATCTGTCAAGAAAAGGATCTTCACCAGGAAATGGAACCATGGCCTCTGCACTGCCTGGTGCACTAGTTCCTGGAAACATGGTTGGATCAATACTTACCTGCTGTGATACACGAATTTCAAAAGAACCGCTGGATCTTCCCTGAAGAACAAGCCATCCACCTTCTATATCAAAAGCTCCCTCTATGCCGGAGAATGAAATATCAGCTGTCTCCGTGAAAGACTGCCAGGGCAACTCTACAGGTACTGGAAGAAGAATACGCACAGAATCGCCTGCCTGAAATTCTCCTGTAAACACCACAGAGACCGAGGTGTTGAACTGTTGCGAAGCATACTGGTTCATCACCGGACACTCTATGCTGAAGCCCCCGTCGCAGAGTTCCCGAAGAAGCCCTGCCCTGCTCCACAAAGATTCATTCGTCCATGTATGGGAATCAATCATATCCGCCGCCTGCTGGAAATCATCTCGAAGAAAGAACCGCTCTGCTGTGGATAGAACGGTTTGATCACCGCTCTGGGCAGCGAAAGTACAAAGCAGAACAGTTGCTATAGAGTTAGTCATATACAGGTAAGATATTCACTTTGACATTCCAGAACCATATTCTGGTAATCGTTTCCTGCGGGTGTTATCTTCCTCCCTGCGAAGAAAGGAGGAAAGTGGATCGTTTAGCAGTTATTTCACCGCCAGTTATCACACCGTCAGAAGTTCCAGCCGGTGCATTCATGCTTGCAGGAGGCCTTGCTGCCCGGGGTATTGAAGCACCTATACATGACCTGTCTCTGGGATTCTTCAGATGGCTGTTTTATGAACATGCTCCAAAAGCGGGCTTTGCCAACTGCGCTCCATCCATTAAATACCTGATCTCGCCTGGAACAGAATTCTATGACCCCCACAAGCACAGAAGCGTCTGCGGTGTTCTTCAGTCTGTTCTCAAGTCATACGCAAAGAAATTCCCCGGCTGGCAGCTTTCACTTATGGACAGTGTACCGCCTGGCATCGCACACTCAACGGCCGACCTCATCTTCCTTGCGAAAAGCGGCTCAACTCCATTCAGCGACTATCTTAAACAGTGGGTAAAACAAACCAGAGGTTCTTTTGACCACGCACTTATCTCACTGGCATATCTTTCCCAGCTTCCAGCAGCAGTGGAGATCGCCTGGCTTCTTGAAGAATCAGGCATACGGGTGACGCTGGGAGGTTCTCTCGCTTCAGCGTTAAATGACACAGGAAGCGGGATTGAGCTTCTCAGGAGCTGCTTCAGAGAGGTTGCACTTGATGATGGAAGGTCCATCGTGGGCGAGGATCAACCATTTCTCTCCAGGGTTGAATGGCCAGTTTTTGCAAACGACTGGAAGTACTTCAGTTCAAGACCTGTTATACCTTTCCCCCTGACAACCGGCTGTACGTGGAACAAGTGCCTCTTCTGCCCGGACAGAGACAAACCCTACATGGATATCTCATTAAAGAATCTTGAACGCCTGCTTTCCCGCGGTCCGGATCACCCGGTGATCCACCTTATTGATTCTGCCATTCCCGTTAAAACAATAGAGAGAGTTCTGCCTCTTCTAAGGGAAAAGACCTCGGGCTTCTACGGTTTTGCAAGGCCCCAGGGAAACTGGTTAAGAGACGGTCTTCTGGGAAAGATTGCAGACTCAGGGTGCCTTATGCTGCAGACCGGAGCTGAAAGCGGCAGCATCGGTATCCTGCAGCGGTTCATGAAAGGATTCTCCCCTGAAACTGCAGAAAAAGTTATTACAGAAATATCTGATTCAGGCATGAGGAATTATGTATACCTTCTTTTCGGTCTTCCCGGTGAAACAGAGAAAGACAGAGAGCTCACTCTTGAAATGGTAAGAAGGCTGAAGGGCAGAATAGACTACATGAATCTGTCAATTTTCAACCTGCCGGAAAAATGTGAACTCACAGATAGAGCTGCTGAGTTTGGAATAATACCCGGGGACTACGACGGCGATGCCTCTGTTCTTCGCTTTTACAGACCCTTCCAGAGCATGGATAATTCAGACCCCAGAAAAGACGCCCGCAGATTTATAAAAGATGTTTTCAAAACCGATCCATCAGTAATTCCGGTGCTTCATTCCACTCCCAGGTGGTTTCGGGCCGGGCACATGGCACTGATGAAAAAGACTGATCTACTTTGACCTGGTCAGCTTCCGGATGAGAAACACCACACAACCGGAAACGACAATACAGGCCAGGTTAAGAGCAAAGAGTGAAAGCCCGCCCTGCCATCCGGCATAGCCCCCTCCCCAGAGAAGACCTGCAGTTACAATTGGCGGCATAAGTGCCACAGCCACCATTACACCGATCAGGGTGGAAGACCCCCCGGCACACAGAGCAATAGCGCCTGCTGCTCCGGAAGCCAGTGCAAGAACAATGTCCGAAGGACCGGCCTGTATTCTTGCTGTGATCTCTGAAAGGGTCGGGTCAACTACCAGGAGCATCCCCAGTACCGCAGAGAAGACAAAGGCAATAACACTGCGAATAACCATTTCCCGGAGGGAAATACCGAAAAGTCTTTTCTCGCCGTGGATCAGGCTCAAAGACAGACCAACGCTGGGCCCCAGAAGCGGTGCAATAACCATGGCTCCAATAAGAATCGTAGCACTGTTTCTGTAAAGCCCTGCAGCAGCCACAACTGCAGAGAGAAGGGTCAGTATCCAGGTGGATGGAGAGGGACTGGTCATTTCAACAATATCCTGCTTCAATTCATCATAACTAATTATTCCGGATGAGCTTTTCTCCTCTGGAATTGAAGCCTCTACAGGAAGGCAGACGATCCTTATGTCGTCAATAGTGTCTGCCAGAGCAGAACTCAACCTCTCTGTTACTTTCTCGCTGTTTGCCGAATCGGTAAGAATGTGAAGCTGAGAGTGGGTTTCTGAAAGCCTTTCCATCCAGACAGAAGTTATCCGCAAACCACTTATGGAAGATCTGGCCAGCTCAAGCCTCTCTGTAGGAAGAAATACCTCAATTAATCTTCCTGCCATTAAAGCTCCTCTCTCTCGAAAAGTTCTATAAGAAAATCTGAAGCAATCTCTCCAACAAGCTCTGCTCCAGCTTCAGTCATATGCATTGAATCATAGAAGTAATCTCTGTTGTGAGGAATTTCCGAAGCCAGGTCAAGAACAGCAATTCCCTCCAGAGTACAGACATCGATAAGATCCTTGTTAAGAACATCAAGCATAAGAGAAAATGTTGCAGCTGACATTGGACTTTCCGCCCCCCCCAGCCACTGAGATCCCTCTCGAATGTCCCTCCAATGGTCATTATCTTCATAAAGGATAGGCTGTGTCATGAACACAGGAGTGATCCCAAAGGATCGACATTCCTGAATGATACGCCGTATCCGGCGCTGATAATACTCTGGCTCATCCAGAAGATCATGCAGATCATCAGGAAGAACTGCTTCTTCCGCCAGCATGGGAACTTCTTGAAAAGTGGGATCTACACTGCGAGTCACAACAGGAGCACCATCAACATAGATCTTTTTAAGTTTGTACATCAACTGAAGGATCATACTTCTTGCAAAAAGATCCTGCCTGATCCCCGAATCTGGAAGTCTCTCCACAATACCTGCACTCCCGCGGAGAAAAGGACCCATGTCATTAACTCCCACAAGAAACAGTGCAACATCCGGCTTGATCTGTGAAAGAACCTCTCGTACAAAAAGTGAATGAGTATCTGCACTGTGTCTGGGAATTCCCCCATTACCAACCCACGTCATAGGATGAACTTCCCTCAGTCTGCTCTGGATGATACTCGACCAGGTAAGTGCATCATCAAGGTAGTAGTTCGCCGTGGTGCTTCCTCCCACGGTCACTATAGTTAAAAACTCATCCCACTGCTCTGGTGGATCCTCACCGCGGAACCCCCACATGTTAGTGGAAAGAATTCCTCCAGGGGTAACCCCGGGCAGATCAACTTCAAGCATGGTAATCTGATGTGGCCTAAGGCCAAAACGAGGATTGAAAATGCTCATGGGCATCACAGCACGCAGAACAATCTCTCCTAACACAATTCCAGCAGTCAGGGAAAACAGCATAAGCAATGTTCCCACCATAACCGTTTTCTTTCTTGCTTTTTCGAAAAGAGCGAATGTGATCAGACCTGGAGAAAAAGAAAACATAAAAACACCGATAACAAAGCTTCTTCTCTGAAGAAGTGGAACGGGGAAAAGAAACCAGATCACGAATAAAACAATAGGAGGCAGGATTGTTAGAAGAGCAGACGCGAAATCCGATATCCGGAAAAGAATCGGGTGAATAAATTTATTGAAGCGGGCTGGCTGAACGATCTGAATACCTGTAATGACCAGAAGGGTCAACAACACAAAAAACAGAAGTGCCACGGAAATAGACCATCTTCCAAGAATCTCCCCTCCTGAGCTTTGAGAAGTTAAGAGAGAGAATAGCATTAACATCAGCGAAACAAACACTACAACTAATGCATACCTCAAAGTGTTTCTGTCTGCATTCATAGAATGTCACTGGCAAGTTCAGCGAGCTTGCTGCGCTCTCCTCGAACAAGATTTACATGAGAGTAAATACTCTGCCCTTTCATTCTGCTTACAAGGTATGCCAGACCATTGGATCTGCTGTCGAGATAGGGGGTATCTATCTGATAAATATCCCCGGTAAAAATAAATTTTGTTCCCTCGCCAGCTCTTGTAATAATTGTTTTAACTTCATGCGGGGTCAGGTTCTGGGCTTCATCAACAATGAAAAACACCCTGTTAAGACTCCTTCCACGAATATAAGCAAGAGGAGTAATAACAAGCTTTTCCGAGTCAATCATATCCTGCACCATTTTGTATTCACCACTGTCTTTAGAGTATCTGTTCTTAATAACTCCAAGGTTATCCCACAGTGGGTGCATGTAAGGATCCAGTTTCGATTGAATATCTCCGGGAAGAAAACCCATGTCCCTGTTTGAAAGAGGAACAACCGGCCGGGCAAGATACAGTTGTCTGTATTTCTTCCTTAACTCAAGTGCTGAAGCAAGAGCAAGGAGTGTTTTCCCGGTACCGGCCTTTCCGGTAAGAGTAACGAGCTGAATATCAGGGTCAAGAAGAGCATGAAGAGCAAATGCCTGCTCGGCATTTCTGGGGTCAATACCGAATGCCCTGGATTTCCTCACTCTATGCAATTGTTTATCCTGTGGAGACTGGCAGGCCAGAGCACTGCGGCTTCCATTCCTGAGAATATAGAACTGATTTGAAACAGGCTTTTCTGTAAGAGGAACCACGCTTGACTCTACGGAATAAGGCTGCTCGTACAAAGCAGAAATTGCATCTTCCGAGACGCCCTCTATCAATGCACTGCCTGAATAAAGATGGTCAGGGCTGGCAATCTTGTCTGTAATGTAGTCCTCTGCTGAAAGCCCTACTGCAAGTGCCTTCATTCTAAGATTAATATCCTTGCTTATCAGAACAACATTCTCGTCAGTCAGCTGTTTCTGCAACTCTGCTGCCACTGCAAGAATTCTGTGGTCAGGCGTGTCTTCTGTAAATATGCCATCAAGATCACGGATACCCCCCTGAGCATGGCGAACCATGAGCCTTCCCCGGCCCACTCCCAGCGAAATACCTTCAGGAGGCAAACCCTCATCTGCCAGCGAATCAAGCTGCCGGACAAAAGATCTGGCAGAGAAATTAATGGAATCATTTCCCTTCTTGAAAGAATCAAGCTCTTCAAGAACTGTAATGGGAACAACAACATCATGCTCTTGAAAATGATCCAGACACTGATAGTCATGCAGTATTACATTCGTGTCCAGAACAAAAGTACTTTTTTCTCTCTTAGTCATCTTTACCTTCTTTCTTCGGGAACAGTCTGGAGCTCGCCTGAAACAAAGCATCTTTCTCCGCTGTCCGTTAAAAGTAAAAGAGAACCGTCTTTTTCAACTCCAGTAATAATACCACTGAAACTATCTGTTACTCCTGACAGGGTGATCTGCTCCCCTTTTCTCCACAGAATTGAATTGAGTTCACTGATGATTCCTTCCATGGGATCGTCTTCCCTGTTACTCCACGAAAAGTCAAGTTCTTCAACAAACTTCTTAAGCAATTTCCCTGCAGCCGGGGCAGGACCAAACTGCTCCCATGATCCAGCAGGAAGAAACTTTCTTTCATCTATCAGTGGAGAACCAGTCAGATTGACCCCAATCCCAAGTATGAACCAGCTTTCCGGGTATGACCCTGCTTCAGCAATGATCCCTGCAACCTTTTTTTCTTGAACAATCACATCATTGGGCCATTTTACTGAAGCAGAAATTCCCTGCTGTCTGAACAAGTCTGTAAGAATCTTCGCTGCAAGCAGTGATACACACGGCGCATATACCAGAGGAGGTGAGGGTTTCAGCAGAAAACTGGCATAAAAGCCACCTGGTGGCGACTGCCACTCTTTCCCACTTCTACCACGGCCGGATGTTTGAGCAGCAGCCAGAACCACTGTACGGTCTGATAGTTCTGTAAGCCTCTCCCGTACCCATTTCTGGGTGGAAGGCACTGAATCTTCGGTGTGTATCAGCCATCGGTTCAGTCTGTAGGGTTTTGCCATACGGTCAATATAATCTCTTCAGTAACTTCAGTCACAGTTGCCCCGTACTGGCTTGAATTATTATGATACCGCCTCGGTGGGCCGCTAGCTCAGTTGGCAGAGCATCTGACTTTTAATCAGAGGGTCGGG
>JAOZLN010000339.1 GCA_029934845.1 Candidatus Sabulitectum sp. | reverse complement strand
CTGATGCTTTGTTTGTGGGCATGAATGCTCACATGGTAGGAAGCACAACCTGCACCTGGATGGGCGATGCGCAGATCCACAGAGCAGGTTTCCGGGAAACTGCTAGAATCTCGTATACCATTGAAGACCCTGTAAGAGTTCAAAGCATGCTTGCTGCAGATACGCTGGTAGTTGCCTCAACTGGCAGACTGATCTCCCCGGCTTCTCTTCAGTCGGCAATGGAGATGAAACCTGTTACCCTTATGGGAGTAAATCACCTTACCGAGAGCCGGATCTCTATGCTGGAAGTTGCAATAGATACCGGCAGCTATCTTTCCGGTGACAGTATGGAGATAATCATAGGTTACAAACTGGCAGAGGATATGGAGCTGGCACTTGGTGATATCGCTGTAATAACAGCAGCCATGGCAGACAGCGGTTTTGCATCGCAGATGTTCATGGTCTCAGGTATCTGCAAGTTCGGCTCGGATCAGTACGATCGATACACAGCTTATGTAAACATAGAGTCTGCAGAAAGTCTTCTTGGGCTGAAGGGCGAACTTCATGAGATTGCTATCAGATTTCCAGACCCCATGATCGCCATGAATCCTGATCTGACATTCTACAGTACCTTTTCACCGGACAGTAACAGAGCTGAAGGCTGGCCGACACTGGCACCGCAGATAGCATTCATGCTTGGAATGGTGAATGTAAGCCTTTCGATAATGGCTGTTATTCTGTTTGGCCTTGTACTATTCGGAATAATCAACTCTCTCTTTATGTCTGTTTATGAAAGAATGTATGAGTTCGGAATAATGAAAGCTGTAGGCACATCAAAACTTAACATTACTGTGATGGTTCTTCTTGAAGCATTCTGGCTTGGAGTGGTTGGTTCGGTATTGGGCGCGGTTTTCGGTTTTGCTATTATCGAGTACTACGCCAGTGCCGGGATCAACTTCGGAGACATTACTTTATCAGGAGTAATGTTTGACAAACCCCTTTACACAATTATCGACTGGTCCAGAATATGGATATACCCCATTGCTACTCTTCTTTTCACCACACTTGCCGGATTGTATCCGGGAATTCATGCGGGCAATCTGAACCCCTCTGAAGCCATACGCAAAAGCATTTGAGACAGGAGAAGAATAGATGAATACAGATAGTGAGAACACAGGCACGAACAGGAACAAAGTAATAGTAACAAGAGATCTCAAAAAGACTTATCATGACAATGGAGTTCCAGTAGAAGCAGTACGGGGTATTGATTTTACCCTGACAGAAGGGGAATTCACAGCGATCATAGGCCCTTCCGGTTCCGGCAAAACCACATTCCTGAACCTGATTGCAGGATTGGACACTCCCACTGACGGAGAGGTCGAGCTTTCCGGCAGACTCATATCAGGCATGAGCGGAAAAGAGCTTTCCAACTACAGGCGTGACAACATCGGTTTCATCTTCCAGGCATACAATCTTTTCCCGGTTCTTACTGTAGAGGAGAACATAGAGTACATCATGCTTCTTCAGGGTATTCACAAGAAGGAACGGCACGAAAGGGTAATGGAGATTCTGAAGCAGGTTGAACTTGAAGATTTTGCACACAGACTTCCCTCCAAACTTTCCGGCGGACAGCAGCAGAGGGTGGCTGTGGCACGGGCAATGGTATCGAGACCAAAGCTGATAATTGCCGACGAACCAACAGCAAATCTCGATTCAAAAACCAGCGGTGACCTTCTGGACATGATGAAAAGGCTCAACCAGGAAACAGGTATGACATTTCTTTTCTCTACCCATGACGAGATAGTGATGAAAAGGGCAAGAAAAGTTGTTACTATCCGTGACGGCCTTTTGTTCAAAACAGCAGAGAGTACCCCGTAATGAACTGGCTTTCTCTTCTGCTTTTGTATGTAACGGCATTACATGCTTTTACCGGAGTGTTCAAACCCGGATTTCAGTTAAACCACGATGATTCCACCAGCTGGAACAGCTACCTGTCATTACGACTTATGGATAACCCCCGGTTCGGTCCGGTTAGAACAGACTTCGCCTGGGTGATAAGCCCAACAGTTGGAAACCCTGCACTAAAAGGTTCAGAGAATGAACAATCTCAGTTCAGAATCGTCGATATAGATGCAAGAATCTTTCCAACAGAATGGAACGGAGACGAAAACTTCAGTATTCTTCAGAACATCGACCGGTTAAGCCTTCAGGTAAGACCAGCCAGAGTAAGAATAACACTGGGCAGACAAGCCATCTACTGGGGTGTTTCCAAATCAATAAGCCCCACAGACTTTATCGCTCCATTTCCTTACGGAGCAATAAACACCGACTACAGAGCAGGTGTTGATGCGATCAGAGCAGTTTACCCGATTGGAATGATGTCTGAAATAGAGAGCGGTTTCGTATTCGGAGACAATGCGGAAGTAGAACAAAGCGGATACTGGTTAAGAACCAGACTCTATGAGCTGAACACAGACATCACCGTTCTTGCAGCAGAATTCAGAAAGAACAAACTGCTTGGAGCAAGCCTCAACAGAGCAATTGGAGGCTCTGTGGGCTGGGTCGAATCAGCTGTGACAAAACCTGAAGAAGAAGACTGTTACTACCGGCTTTCAACCGGACTGGAACGCAGCTTCTGGAACAGTACCCTATATGGCTTTGTAGAGTATCATTTCAACCAGCCCGGGGTACCGAACTACAGTGACTACCTGCAGAACTCAACCCAACCAGCTTACACCACCGGCGGAGTCTACCTCATGGCTGAACACTATCTGGCAACCGGTATCAGTGTAACAGCAAACCCGCTGCTAACACTGAACGCGGGCAGCCTTCTTAACATGAATGACCGTTCCATTCAGCTCAGCACAGGGGGAGATTACAGCCTGTCAGAGAACTCGTCGGTTAGCGGAGGAATCAGTGGTGGACTTGGGTCGGAACAGAGCGAATTCGGCA
>JAOZLN010000066.1 GCA_029934845.1 Candidatus Sabulitectum sp. | reverse complement strand
ACACGAAATCTTTAACAGAAATACCCGGATCAACCGTTCCAAGCTGTTCCCCGCCGGAGCGAAACAGAAGAAGCTCTCCGAAATCACTTACCCAGAGCCTTCCGAAAGGGTCCACATCAAAACCGGAAGGCATTGTGAACTGTTCTGCATGCCCGAATCTGTTAACAAAACGACCTTCAGAATTGAATACAAAAACTGCTTCGTTGAAAGATCCGAAAGCATATATATCTCCCAGATTTCCAGCCACCACCGTTGTATTCAACTCGGGTTCTCCACTCTGCCTGCTTATCGCTTCTTCTATGACAAGTTCAACCGCCCCGCTGTTATCGAAGCAGATAATATCATCCCTGTTGCGATACCACGATGCAACAATTCTGCCATCAGGTGCTACATCAACATCAGAAAACCCCCACCCGTCCGGGTGCTGTAGTGAATCAAGCAACTCACCTGTTTCTGCGTTGTGGATATACAGCTGACTGTTGTAAACCATATACAGTGTGCCATCACTATCACAGGACATGGCACGAAGCAAGGTACCTTCCCCACCCGGAAAGAACCACTGGGTAATAAAGTTCCCGGCGTTGTCGAAAACCTGAATACGACGGGTCTCTCTTTCCCCTACATAAATGTTTCCCCTGCTGTCAACGGTAATTGCCTGAGGGTCTGTGAAATAACCGGAGCCTGTTCCCAGTCCGCCAAATTCCATAAGAACCAGTTCTTCATTCGATACAGACTCATAAGGTGCTGAAACTATGGAAGATAGTTCAGCTACACCATCCCTTGCTTTCCCAACCATCAGGTAAACGAATATTCCAATACCAATTACAAGCAGAATAGAAACTGCCACAATGACAAGAACAGCCTTGCCGCACGATCTTCCACGCACATTACCAGGCCCTGATACGCCAGGTGAACCTGCCAGATGTTCAGGAACCATTACAGAATTTCCGCAGTACTTACATGTAACTGATGCAACACCTCTTCGCACCTTTACCGAAGCTCCACACGACGGGCAATCAAGTTGGACAGCCATAAATCCTCCATTCGTTGTGGAATAGTATAATCGCGAAATCAATATCAGACCACGGAACGAAAAGATATGGTCCATTCACCTCAGATTCATGACAATCGGTTATCCGTTACAATCTGTTACTCTCGAATAACACCCGGTACCACTTAGTAATTCATTATGACACTACCGGAATGGGCCGGTAATCAGGGAGGTCATAATGAAGAAAGTACTCATGGCAGTCGCAGGTCTGGCCATTTTTGCCGGATGTGTTGAGTCACCGGAATTAACCGATGAAGACTGGATCAATCAGCTTGTAAGCGGATCATACCTCAGTGAGACATCAAACCTTGATGGAACTGGAGATATTGGAGAAAAAGGAAAATCCGGAGAAGAAGTATCACATCCCGAATGGTGGTACAGACAGCTACTGAATGAACCATCCAGGGAGATACTGCTTGAGAATTCCCCTGAGGCCGGTGTTTGCACGGTAACTGTTATTCATCGCCTTTCGGCAGAACTTGTAATTGATACCAACTGGAACGGAGTATTTGAGCCTGGTTACAAAACAATAAGCGATACCAGATATGTCAGGCTGATCGTGGAAAAAAGCGACCAGGAAACCTCTCATGGCGGGTGGCAGATCACTTACGCTACACCAGCAGAACACATGCTCGCAAGTGGTGACCAGGAAGTTTACATATCTTCAATGACTTTATACAAAGATGATGAATTGATCTGGGAATGCACGGATCCTGACAGGTTCTATAGAGTTGACTCTGAATTACCTCAACTGGCAGAAGGTGACCTCGTTCGCATGGAAGCCACGATCAACCACCTGAATCCACAGTATGACCCGCCGTTCTTCGTTATAGCTCACGGCCCTCTTTCCGGACACAGCAGACATTTCATGAACGACGACGGGCTCTACGGCGACGAATCAGCGGGTGACGGCATTTTCAGCTACCAGTGGTATGTGGAATACACAGGTTACCACCACCGCATCGCCGTAGATGTAATAGACGCAGACACATTCGCCGACCAGACAGAGCAGGACTATGACTCCGGAGCCTGGGGAATACACTTTCTGAAATAGGATCAGGTTTGTTTTAACTGCTGGACAGTCTTTAAATGGACTGTCCAGCTTTGTATAACTTCAAGCTCCCGGTCAGGTGTTGACAGAGGCAAATATTACCTACAATATTAGAACAGATTGAGTTAGGAGCTTATTATGTCTTTTACTGTTAAGCATGGCAAGAAAGATGACTGCATTCTTGTCACAGTACACGGTGATTTTAAACTCTCGATTCTTTCACAGCTCGCTTTTAAAGTAAAACAGCTTATCGACCAGAATAAATGCACTCGTATTCTTACGGATCTCCGCGAAGCACAATTGACGGATTCACCCGTAGACATGTACAAAATGCCCGATTCCGCCATAAGTTCCGGTATCAACCGTAACATCAAGAGAGCTCTTCTGGTAAAGAAAAAAACACAGGATTTCCATTTCCTTGAAACTGTTTTTGTTAACAGGGGAAATGTTGTTAAAATTTTTGATAACTTGAATGAAGCAAGAGAGTGGTTGAACAGCAACTGAAACAACAGAGACCAAAATACACTACCCATACACAAACAGTGCTGCATTGCAGCGTTTTTTAATATTGTTCAGAGATTATCTTACATACGGCATTCAACCCTGGCAGAAATAACATCTTTGCCTCCAAGTATTCTTAAAAAACAATCAGTTGAAGGTATGCTTTCAGCATCAAGAATCGCCTGGTTGGAACTGTAATCAATTGACAGTCTCTTTGTGCTCTTAAGCCTACCGTTCAGATCATAGATAAGAACCGAGGCGGCTCCTGAACAGGAGGATATTGACTCAACTGGAATTATGAGTTCTGATCTGGAATTCTCAACAAAATCAATATGTGTTCCCATATCAGTCTTTGTGTGGGTAACAATTATATCTGAAAGGATATCTTGTTGCAGGATCAATATCGTAACCGTCAAAATGCTTCATTCGGTAAAATCCCTTGGTATGAAACTTATTGGCAGGAAATATCATGAACTGCTCTGAATGCCAGCAGGAACAGAACGATGAAAATCTGGAATACTGTGCTATTCTTCACAGGAAGGTTGATTCTCTTTGTGTTTCTGCTTTACTGATCAGCAGGCTTCATGCACCTTCCCATGGAAAGCAATTACACCGGTAGGTCTGCTGCTTCATGAACACAGTCACATTGCGTTTACGTTTACATTTACATTTACATTTACATTTACATTTACGGCCAGGTATACAGTTTTTATTGACAGTGACACATTGTAAAGATGTTTGTTGACATGAATGAAGCTAAACAGATAAATCATCTCCGAACTAAGGCTGCCTGTTCTCCGGATATTTTCTTCCGATCAGCCATGCATCGATTATCCCCAGAAGCCACCAGAGAAGCATAAGTGGAAGGATATATTTCTTCACCGCCTCCAGTGAAGAAAATACCACTGTTGACATGATTGACGGCGTAATTTCACTGCCTTGAAGAGCAAGGCATTCAAGGCTATTCCAGGTGGTACGAACTACTGTAACAATCATTACAATCACACCGGAAACGCTTACTGAAGCAAAAAGAAAACCGCGTTTTCTGTGTTTCAATACTATCTGCCCGCTTCCTGGAAAGACAAGGGCAGACCACAAAGCTCCCCGTATAGAATTCTTCATTCTACTATATCAACTTTGCCTGCTCCTGATACATGCTTGTGAACTATTGCCGGGTTACCGTGGCAAACCACTTTACCTGCACCGGATATTTTCACTGTTACTTCTTCTGTAGCATGTACAACTGCTTTTGCAGAACCGGTAAGTTTGATCTTCGCCTTTTTAGAAAGCAACTCACCGGCAGCCATGTTTCCAGCACCGGAGAACCTGACTTCCAGGTCTGTGCATTTGCCTGAAGCTGTTACTTTGCTTGCTCCGCTTCCTCTGACAAGAAGCTGCTGTGCATCAAGATTGGAAATGGTTGCTTTCGTGGCACCATACATTCTCAAGCTCTTCAAATCAGCTATTCCTATCTGAAGTCGAATAGCTGTTTTTGAAGAAACGGATCGAGAGAACGATACAGAAAGCTCATTTTTCTCTACAACCGTCTTAACAGATTCAAATAGGTTATCATCAGTGGTAACGGTGAGCATCTGAGGTTGACCACAGAGAATATCAACCTTTATTGCTCCAGACACTTTCACCCGGTCAAACGGTTCCACGTCAATTGTTCTGGTTTCCTTCACACCACTTCCCTTTATACGGTTACTGAACAGTATCCCGAAAAACGAGAGAAATGGAACAGCTATCAGTACAATGATCAACAGCACTCCGGCAATGAGTAAAGCCCCGGTGACAGCCACCCCTGCCAGCGGCAGAGCTACTGCCAGAACAAGAAGAACTATTGAAACAGCAAAAATAACGGCACCCAGAGCAATAACTGCTCTGAGCACCGGGTTTTCAATTTCATGATTGAAAAAGAAGATGGTCATCAGCTTCTTCCGGATGTTCCGCCGGTAGAGCCACCTGATGTTGAACCGCCGCGTCCTGTACTACCGCCTGATGTTGAACCGCTGCGTCCAGTACTGCCACCTGATGTTGAACCACTTCTGCCGGAATCGCCGCTGCTTGATCCTATACTGTTTACCCTGTTCCGAAGAGAAGCTATTTCACCCTCAAGGCCGTTGATCTCGCTTCTTAAACTGTCTATTGAAAGACTTTGTGTCTCTATTACAAGAGTCATCTCGTCTATGAGGGAATCTGATCTGGCTGAAAGGTTCTGGAAATCCTCGTCAAAAGTTTCCATCATTCCTTCCAGGTCGAATTCAGGCATTTCGGGCATTTCAAAAGTACCGGATGCGAGCTGCTCCTGAAGATCATCGACTCTTCCTCTTAATTCTTCGTTGTTCTCTATCACATCCTGAATCTCATCTGAAATATCATCAACTTGAACCTGAACCTGAGAAGCGATCTCACCGGTGCCCGGCATTTCGCAGGCACCAAACACAAGCAGGAATCCCATCCCGATAAAAACAGTTCTTTTCATTTTTAATCCTCATTTCCGTTTTCATTTTCGCTGAACACTTCAGCAGTATAGGCAAATATTTCGGTTCCTTCTTCCAGATAAGCCTGAGGCGAAAGCCCGGCTTTCAAACATGTATGAGCCAGAAATGTTTCTGTGTCCCATCCCTGCTCTGCTGCAACCTGAGGCAGAAGGGTGCCTGCCCTGTTGCCTTTTCTTATGTAAAGCCCGTGTTTCCCCGGTATTACATCGCCAACCTTAACTGTTTCCATTGGTGAGAGAACAGAAATTTCTATGGTCAGCCCATCTACTTCAGCGGGTGAAACAGGAACAAATCGCGGATCGTGAAGTGCAGCCTCTCCGGCCATTGCTCTGATGGTTGCCCCGAGAGTACCTGTACCCGAGAAATTCCCTATGCACCCTCTAAGCATGCCTCGTGCTTTAAGCGTGACAAAGGCTCCTCCAACTCTGCTGAAAACATCATCAGCAGATACTTCAGGAGCATCATCACCTGTTACAGCTGCATGCACTGATCTTCTGGCAAGATCAAGCAGCAATACTTTTTCTTCGTAAGTCATCGCATCACCATTCCGGAAAAGTACCCAACAACCTCTTCCTTCCCGGCTCCTGCATCAGCGGACGTAGAGTAGTGAAGTTCAACTGCATTCCCGGCTTTCCTTAAAGCTGCAATATACAGAAGAGTTCTGATGGCCGCTTTTCCACAAGCTTCCAGAGTATCCGTGATACCTTCAGGAGAAAGGGTAAGAAACGCATCGATAACCAGTCTGTCAAGTTTCCTGGCCACATTCAGAGGATAGAAATGAGAAAGATCACTGGACGCAACAATGAACGCATCAGGGGCATGGCTCTGTAAGAGCCCGGCAAGCCCGCTGCAGTCAGGTTCAGAGCCAAGTACAATTGGCACTATTGTGGCGTCAGGCCACCTGATCTGAATGAATGGGATCATAACCTCAAGACTGTGTTCATTGAAAACAATAGTTTCCATTTCCACTGCCAGTTTTCCGGTAACCTGCTTGTTTACCATGCATTTCCCAAGGGGAGTTTCTAGAAAGTCTATATCAAAAACCGTTTCACCCTGGAAGGGGAATCTGTGACTGGGTGCAATAACCACAACAGTATTGATATTGTCCGGCGCACTGGCGAAGCCGCAACCGGCGGTTATGCCGGAGTAAACGTAGCCTGCATGAGGAACAACCATTCCAATAGCCTTATTAAGAGGCTCACAGGAATTATCAAGAAGATCAGAAACCGCTGCTCTTAATCCGGAAGGATCTGCAGGGTAGAATGATCCGGCAAAACCCGGCTTCAGTACGTCACTCAAGCATATCCTCCATGCTGTACATTCCAGAAGGTTTGCCTGCAACAAAATCTGCTGCACGAATTGCCCCCAGAGCAAAGACCCGCCTGTTTGTAGCCATGTGACTGAGGGTCAGCCTTTCTCCCTCTCCCAGGAAGTAAAGATGGTGTTCGCCTGTTACGTCACCACCTCGCACAGAATGCACACCTACGGAACCCTTTTTTCGCTTTCCTATATTTCCGTTACGCCCGAATACCCTGTCTCCATCCCAATTCTTTAACAGAGAGAGGGCTGTGCCACTGGGGCTGTCATTCTTATTCCCATGGTGAAACTCGATCAGCTCCCTGTCAAAGTTTTCACCAAGCATGCTGGACGCAAGTTCCATCAGCCTTCCCAGTACATGAATTCCAACACTCATATTTGATGAATAGAAAACAGGATGGTTTGCTTTCCACTGGTGGAGCAGGGCAATTTCTTTCTCTCCAAGGCCGGTGGTTCCAGAAACAAGAGCAACACCGGTTCCCCTGATAAGAGTATCAAGGTTGTTCCACGCAGAGGGCAGAGAGAAATCAATAACCACTTCCACCGAAGGGTCCAGGGTAAGTTCATCCTCTGTATCAAAAGACTGAATCAGATCAATTCTGCCTTCAGCCTCTGTTGTAAGAAGTCTGCCCATTCTTCCCTCAGCCCCGAAAATCGCGACCCGTGTCATGCAAGGTCCATTTGCTCTAGAACACCCTTTAATATGTGCTTGCTCTCTTCCCTGAGGGAAACAAGAGGCTCTCTGAGCGCTTCATCTGATATAATTCCCATCAACTGGAGCGCTTTCTTGGCCGGGGCTGGATTGCTTTCAATAAAGAGTACCTTGAAGAGCGGGAAAAGAGTCTCGTGAAGCTCTCTGGCTCTCACAACATCTCCGTTCAACCCTGCTGTGATCATTCTGCTCATCTGCGATGGTGCAACATTGGATGTTACCGATACAACCCCGGAGCCCCCCATTAGAACCTGAGCAAGGCAGAGATGGTCATCTCCGCTCATGTAAGCCATGGATGACATGGAACGAAGTTCAGTAACCCTCTCAACACTGCCGGCAGCGTCTTTCACGCCGATAATATTCGGATGCTCTCCCAGTCGGGCAATTGTTTCGACTGTCATGGCAGTACCAGTTCGCCCGGGTACATTGTAGATAATAACCGGTTTCAAGCTGGCATCGGCCACTGCGGTATAGTGGGCAATCTGCCCCTGCGGGGTGGGTTTGTTGTAATACGGTGTAATGATCAGAACCGAATCCACCGCTGTTTTGCACACTGTATCTGTAAAACTCACTGTGGTGGCAGTTGCATTTGTGCCGGTACCGGCAATCACGGGAACTCTGCCGTTTGATGCATCAAGAACGGTTTGAATGACCATCAGCTTTTCTTCGTTGGAAAGTGTGGCCGGTTCCCCGGTACACCCGCATGCAAGAAGAGCCTGAACCCCTGAGGATATCTGGAATTCCACCAGATTCCTCAGCGATTCATGATCAACAAGCCCATTCTTGAAGGGTGTAACCAGTGCTGTTACCGTGCCCTTCAAAACCATTTGTTACTCCTTTGCCCTCTTAATGAAAGGTGTAAGCAGTTCCATGGGTATAGGGAAAGCAATTGTAGAGTTGTTTTCCACGGCAATATCCGTCAACGTCTGCAGATACCTGAGCTGAAGAGCAGAAGGATGTACATCCAGAATTTTTGCTGCCTCTCCAAGTTTAACTGAAGCCTGAAGCTCTGCGTCTGCTCGAATAATTTTTGCTCTGCGATCTCTCTCGGCTTCTGCCTCTTTGGCCATCATTCTCTGCATGTCTTCAGGAAGGTCTACATGCTTGACTTCAACAGTTGATACCTTGATGCCCCATGGGTCTGTCATTCTGTCAAGAATGTCTTGAAGTTTCCCGTTTATCTCGTCTCTGTTCGCAAGAAGCTCATCCAGAGTTGCCTCTCCAAGAACACTTCTAAGGGTGGTCTGGGCAAGCTGGTTGGTGGCATACATGTAATTGGTAACTTCCAGTATGGCCCTTTTGGGATCAATTACCCTGTAGTAGGTCACAGCATTAACCTTCACACTGACATTGTCTCTTGTAATAACATCCTGAGGAGGAATGTCCATTGTGATAACACGAAGATCCACCTTCTTCATGGAATCAATGATGGGGAACACAAAGATCAGACCAGGTCCCTTGATTCCGATAACCTTACCAAGCCTGAACACAACGCCTCTCTGATACTCCTTCAACACTCTTAATGAGCTGATAATGAGCAGAAAAAGGATAACGGCAGGAACACAAATTGCTGCAACTGGCATACTAACTCCTTTCAACCGGTTCAATTATTAGAATAAGATCATCAGGGTCCACTTCTGTTACCTTGATCTCTGAGCCGACGGACACATCAGCTGAAATGATCATTTTGCTCCACCACTGCTCTCCTCTGACCTCAACAACAATTCTGTTCCTGAAGCCGGCAATTTTTCTTACGATACCGGTTTCTCCCACCATTGAGGAGTCCCCGGTCAAGTTGGGCCGCTTCTGAGCCTTCAGACCAAGCCACAAAAGAAAGATCGAGATCAGAAGAAAAGTGATCCCGCCTGCCCACAGGGTTGTAACACCGATATTCTCCATTTTATTCTATCCCCCAATCGTCTGCAGATTCCACTCCCTTTATCCTTAGAACAAGGGAATTTGGATTAGTAGCAGCTGCAAGTGCTGTTTCTTCATCGATCTGACCATCTTTAAGCAGTTGATAAAGGCACATATCAAATGTTTGCATTCCGTACTGATGCCCGCCCTGCTCCATGGTATCGTGTATCAGGTGAAATTTATCAGGGTCGGTAATACAATTCCCGATTGTAGCTGTGTGCACCATAACCTCTGCAGCCAGTACCCGCTCTGTACCGGTAGCAGCAGGCAGAAGTCTTTGTGAAATAACAGCCTTTAACAAGCCCCCCAGCTGAATGCGAATCTGCTTCTGCTGATGGGAGGGAAACATATCAATTATCCTGTTAATGGTCTCTGGAGCATCGGTGGTGTGAAGAGTACTCATAACCAAGTGACCTGTTTCCGCACCGCTCAAGGCTATCATGGCAGTTTCAGCATCACGCATCTCTCCGATAAGAATTACATCAGGGTCCTGACGGAAGACGGAACGAAGAGCAGCTGGCCAGGAACTGGTGTCTATACCGACTTCCCTCTGACAAATAGAACACTTCT
>JAOZLN010000338.1 GCA_029934845.1 Candidatus Sabulitectum sp. | reverse complement strand
AGTTTTTTTATTTCTTCATTGATATTAATTAAAGTGCCTTTCAAATCATCTTCATCAAAATCTTCAAATGACGAGTACAGGAGTAAAGCATCATCCAAATTTTCAATCACTCCGTAATAGTCAATAATGTAACCAAATTCTTTATCCGGATAAATTCTGTTTACCCTTGCAATGGCTTGTAATAATTTATGACTTTGTAAATTCCGGGTAAGGTAGAGCACAGTATTCTTAGGCTCATCGAAACCTGTCAGAAGCTTATCTACAACAATGATTATTTCAGGGTCTTTCTGATTTTTAAATCTATTGATAATGTTTTTTTCGTATGATTTAGCGTTGCCATGTTCATCAATCATCCGTTTCCAGAAGCGGTTCTCTTTCTCAGTAGTTTTTTCATACGCACTCTCTTCGCCTTCCCTGTCATCAATTGGCGAAATTAAAATCTCGCTACTTACAATTCCTATTTCATCCAGAAACTCTTTATAGCGTATTGCGTTTATCTTTTTATCGCACACCAACTGTGCCTTAAAAGGTGTTCCCTGCCAGTTATCCCGAAAGTGCAAACTTATATTCCATGCAATTGCATATATTTTTTGTTCTGCACTGTTCAATTGGTCGGCTCTGCTGAATTTCTTTTTAAAATCAGCTTTTTGATATTCAGTAAGTGGTTCGGAAACCATTTCAAAGAATGTATCCAACGGACTTGCATTTACAATTTGTCGTGCTAACCTGCCCTCGTACAATAATGGAACAACAGCTTTATCTTTTACCGCTTGGTCAACAGTATAAGCATCAATAATACCACCAAATTTAGCAGCAGTACTTTTATCTTTTTTGAACAATGGTGTACCCGTCATTGCTATAAAGCAGGCATTGGGCAAGGTCTTTTGCATATCTATATTGAAAATACCATATTGGGTTCTGTGACCTTCATCAACCAATACGAAAATATCGTGGCTCTTCAGTGGCTTTTTGATTTTCTTCATAGCTGCCGAAAACTTGTTGATGATGGTGGTAACAACGGCATCACTTTTACTTTCCAATAATTCAATTAACCGTTTTCCCGTAGTCGCATTATCTACAAACATACCGCATTTGCGAAATGTACCTGTAATTTGTCTGTCCAGGTCAGTACGGTCAGTAACCAATATAATTTTGGGATTTCTAATTGTTTTTTCCATGGCTATTGCCTGTGCCAGCATTACCATTGTAAGCGACTTTCCGCTTCCCTGTGTATGCCAGATAACCCCGCCCTTGCGTTTTCCCGCTTCGATAACAGCAATACGTTTCATGGATTTTTTAACTGCAAAATATTGCTGGTATCGAGCCACTTTTTTAGCACCATTATCAAACAAAATAAAGTTAAATATTATATCCATTAACCGTTTGGGACTACACAAACTATTTAGATACTTATCTTGTTCTGTAACTAAAATGTCTTCTGTTTCAAGTGCATCAAAATATTGCCTTACATATCTGAACCGGTCTGAAAACAGTTTGTTTTTTTGTTCGGGAGTTAAGGGGCTGTTCTTTAATTCAAAAAGCTTGCTTTTGTAATCTTCCTTTTTTGTTTTATCATTAAATTTCTCTTGCCATTTCGACCAGAATTTTTCAGGAGTTGCATTGGTTGCGTAAGCAGCTTCCTGAGTTGCAATACTTAGTGTAAGTTGGGCATACACGTATAAATTACGAATTCCATCTTCCTGTTGATTTCTTAAATGCTGACTGATTGCCTGTTTTAATGGCTCTTTCATATCAGGACGTTTACATTCTATAACAACAAGTGGGATACCATTTACAAACAACACCAGATCGGGGCGGTAATGCTCCTTGCTGGTGCTGCGCATTACGCTGAATTCTTCAGTTACGTGAAATACATTATTCTCTATGTTTTTCCAGTCGATATATTGTAAAGTAAAACTTTTTTTATCGCCGTCAATACTTTGTTCCAGTGCTTTACCCAGGGTTATGAGGTTGTAGGCTGTTTCGCAGGCATGGATATAACCTTCATTCATTGGAAGGTCTTTCAATGCAAGTATTCCTCGTTCAATATTTTCGTTGCTAAAAATACTTGTCTTTGTAGTACTTACCTGAATGCTGTTGATTTCTTTCAGTTGTTTGCGTAAAACATCCTCCAAAATAACATTGGTGGTTTTATTCCCCCTTAATCGTAATGCTTCTTCAGGTGTGAGATAGGTATAGCCGAGATTCTGCAACAATTGCAAAGCGGGTATCTGACTGATATGGTCTTCTTTAAAACTTGGTGTATCCATAATTTATCTTTTTGGAGAAATTATATCGCTTTATGGGGAACAATCTTTCATACGTCTTCTATTTCTTTTTCTAATAATTACTCTAATAATTTTTTTAAAAGTTACTTTAAAAGAAGCTTGTATAATCCACTATATCAGCATCTTTAATAATTGCTCTAATAATTGCTCTAATAATTGCTCTAATAATTACTTATTAATCCTACTTTATTAAAACCCATTTAGGCTTTGTATAGGTACCTTTATTTATTATTTCTCCTTTCCTTCGTAGTTCTGATAAAAGGTTATTGATCTTTGTTTTTTTCTGAACATCGCTCATCCAATCCGGTAGTTTATTCCAAAGAAGTTCATCAACGTCTTTTCTGTTTAAACTACCATGTTGCTTTACTGACCTAATGATAAAATCAAGATAGTACTCTTTGTCAAACCCTTTATTTTTTGAATACGACGCTTTTTGCCCGGTTTTTTGTGCGACATTGATACCTATGTAATAGTTAGGTTTTCTTCCTTCAATAAGTTTCTTTGATTTAAGAAGTTTTACTTCAGATGAAGTTAAGGGCTTCTTCTTCTGAACTTTATCAAGCATTATAATTTCCTCTAAAGTCAGGTCTTTATTTCTTGCCAATAATCGGGCATAAGCTATATCCAAAACTTTTCCTGATAAAGTTACTTTTACTT
>JAOZLN010000337.1 GCA_029934845.1 Candidatus Sabulitectum sp. | reverse complement strand
ACCAACGCACATATCCTGATCTACTTTGAATTTCATAATTGTCTCCTTTAATAGTTAATTCCCGCTGGTTTTACATTCTCAGGGTCAAAAGCATGGCATGGTACAACACCGTACACCATGTTACATTCAGGGCATTTGTCTTCAAAGGTGATCATCTCGAATGTATCACCACACTGAACACACTTGATGTCCATGGGCATTGGCATGGGCTGTGTTGCAAAGCCCATCTGTCTTACCTTGTCTACAACCTGTCTGTCACTCTCAAAACTTCCTGCGCATCCGTCGTGCATGGTTATCTCCTTGTTGTTGTTAAGTGTTTTCTATTTTTGTGATTATGTCACCCTGCCGCAGTTTGGTTCTGTATGCAAGAAGGGTTCTATCCATATCCTCAAGAGTTGAAAGAATCTTTCTCTCTTCGTCTGTAGTCTCAATTACCTTATGAATACCACCGTTCTTTATGACAATTCTTCTGTCACCCATCAATGCAAGAACCGGGTCATGTGTTGCCATCAGAACGATCTTATCTTCCGAGATAAGAAGACCAAGCGCCTTCTTCCTGTCAATGCCTGCGTTCTCAATTTCATCTATCAGGATTATGGGTGATTTACTGAGAATCGCCGTGTCTGCGATCATTAAAGCTCGGCTCTGGCCTCCACTGAGGCTGGTAATAGGCGTCTCGGGTGAAAATGTTTCGCCGGCAAGACTGTTGGCTTTGTCTATGATTTTCCTAATAACTTCTGTCCGGTTTTCCACCATGCGACTCTCCGCACGCATCTCAACGAATTCATACACGGAAAGATCCATAACAAAATTCATATTCTGGCTGATTTGTGCTACAAGTTTATCTTCTGAAGAAAATCTCCACTTTTTGTCAGGTACATTGTCGTTGATGAGTATAGAGCGGCCTGTGGGTGTATCGCCCTGTGCAACCCATTCGATATCTCCCAGCAATCTGCTCTTTCCTGAGCCCGTAGGACCCACAATACAGATGATCTCTCCCTGCCTGATCACAAGATCGTCAAAGATCTCGGGTGATCTGGACTTATCATGTCCGGGAAGTATGGTCACTGTGTTTACTACATCATCTTCTTTGCCAAGGAATGCAATCATCTGCTTTATGAATTCGCCTATCTGAAAAATCAGATTCTCCGGGTCGATTGCCTTGTCCTCTATCTCGTCTTCGTCAAATCCTTCGAAGAATTGACTAAGGGTAAGTTCTTCCTTGCCTGCAATATCCAATCCATTATCATTAAAGAATGCAGTAAGGAACGGGAACTCTGTAATCAGATCAGATATCTTTCTATTATTAATTGAGGCCATTACCATTAGTCTTCAACTTTCATCTTACGCACATTACCCATCTGATAGCTTTCACCAATCCTTGTTTCACCCAGACAGTATGAACAAAGAGCAGCAGGCATGGGGAAACGCAGCTCCATTCCCTGCAATGAATCAATGTTCAGTGCTTCTTCGTAAAGCAGAGTGCTCAATTCGAAACTGCCCTGCCCGGTAAGCCCGTTTATGTGCATGATTATTGCAGAGGGATTAACTGTGTTAACCCTTGACGCAAACACCTCGCGCTCTGCCTGAGAAACAATATCGCCCTTTGTAATAACAACGATATCAGCGGTTTTAAGCATGGGACCGATCTTTTTAGGTGTATTGATACCACTGAGGTTGTCAATCACACACACAGCCTTTATTCCCTTGATATAAGGTGAGCACCTGTTGCACAGTCCGGCGGATTCACTTATCAGGATGTCAAACTTATTTTTCAAAGCCCAGTTGGTTATCTCCTCCACATTACTTACAAAGTAGTGATCCGGACAAAGCGCTCCTGAAAGACCCTTCTTAACAGGAATGCCTGCCTTTTTATAAAGTACGTCATCATCGGTGTAAAGGCAGTCAAACTTAGCTACCGCGACTTTCAATCCCTGCTTTTTTAGAGACTCGATTGTCTTTAAGATCACCGAAGTTTTCCCAGATGATGGTGGTCCTGATATTGTTACCAGATTCATGATTTATCCGATCGCTTTATTGAAAAGGGCTTCACATTTCAGAATCAGTGCACTTATGTCATTGCTGTATATGTAATCCCAGCCCAGCCACATGAACTTGTTCTTGAATGGAATCCTGTTATCCAGATCCGGATGCACGCTGGGGAATAAACCACTGTGTGACAGTATTTTCCCAACTTCAACTGATGCAAAGAAATCTATAACAGGTTGAAGCTTTTCTATCTTCTCCTGCTTTGCAAGCATGAAAATCGGGCTGATGATGGCACCGTCTTCTGGCCATACGGCGATCATAGGGCCACCCTCCTTCACTACTTTTGTAAAGAAGTATGGCATTATTGTAACGATTGGTCTCTGAGTTTTCATACGATTACTCTTTACCATCTGTGAAGGATGCATGGATTGCAGAAGACTCCTCCCAAGTTTTGTTACACCTTCTTCCCCGTAATGCTTGTGGATGTTCAGCAGAATACCGTTGAACAGATCAAAATCACCAACTGGCAGTGAAACCCTCTTCTCAAACTCCGGTTTCATTATATCTTTCCAGGTTCCGGGTACTTCTCTGCCGTCAAGCTCGTCTCTGTTCACAAGGAACACAGCAGGAACAACACCAATCATGGCATAGTGTCCCCTTGGATCTTTCAGATTCAAGCCGTCAAAAAGAGAATTAAATGTATCCAGTGTGGTTGTGTCGGAAAACACACCCTGTCTTTTGAATTTACCAATCATTTCTTCATCGAAGAACATATCGAACCCTGCAGAGATGAACAGATCCGGTAGATCCGCGGAGTCAGTCACACCTTTGATGTTATTCTCTACCCAGTCCAGCCCCATAGACGCGGCCTTAAGCTCATGGTTGATCGGTACATCGTAGTTCTTTGCAAACTCATTGAACTGCTCAAGCAGTGGAATCCTCACCGGACACGGCAG
>JAOZLN010000336.1 GCA_029934845.1 Candidatus Sabulitectum sp. | reverse complement strand
CGGCTTAACTTCCCAGTACAGCGGTCGTATCGGTATCGAGGCTTACCTTACTGATTTCGCCAGAGGTGGAGGGATTGAGCTTTCATCGTGGTGTTCCGGGCAGATGGGCAGAGCCTTCGGAGTTAATCAAGGGGGAGAGCTGCTCTGGTTCAAATACATTGAGCAGAGGTTCGGTTCACAAATTATCTCTGACATAATTGCTTCTCCCGAAACCGGGATGCTGAATATTGCAAATGCACTTAACCCTTCCATACCCTATGACGAAGCAGTGGAAACAGTTATTTATCCCCTGTACGAAGACTGGCTTATCACGAACATCGTCGCCCACATTGCTGAGGGCTATGCAGGTGGTATCTACAGATACAACTTTCTGGATGGAACCGGTTTTGTGTTTACCATGATCGACAGTCCGGCCTCATTTATGGGAGAGTTCTCAACCTACCCCTTTCCCACATGGATCGCCCCGCATATACACGGAGTCAGTGCCCAGGTTTTTGCGGCACAGTATGCCTTTTTTGAGGGCGATTATGCAGCCAGTGGTGATACTACTGTTTATTTCAACGGTATGTACAACCAGAACAATGGTTCCGGACCCAATATCAACGGCTCCTGGACTGTTTACAGGATCGTTTTAACTGATGATTCAACTTTGCAATATGTGGATTCTCTCGAGCTGAATGATCTTTACAATGGAACCTTCGACCTTGATGGCTCCAGTACCTATCTGGTTCTTACAAACAACAATCCAGGTGGGACCGCAAGAATACGGTACACTTTCAGTCAGGACACAGCGCCCAGAAGTATGTTTTTGGCTGCTTTGCAGAACGGCATGAATCAGCACTACATGCAGGTGTATTCAACTCTGTTTCGAGAAGACACTCAGTTGCCGTATGGATTTGACTGGGTGGGACCGGAACTGGAGATATTTCACCTGAATGATAATGGTACTGCAGACAGCACAGCAATTATTCCAATGGATTTCCTGTCGGGTACGCTGTGGACAGGAAAAGTACACGCGTGGTCAACTGGTAACTACAAACTTGCATGCAATGGCTATGACAGCACCGGTGTGATGTATCGGGATTCTTTAATGCTGGCTGTGGGTTACGGAGGCTCCGGGAAGCTTATTCTTGATATACAGAGCGCAAGGCTGGAAGTATCAGCCGGGGCTGTTCCCCATGGAGCCATGGTTACTCTTGCAGAAACAAATGCCATGGGTGTTTCTGTATGTACCAACCTTTCCATTAATTCTGCGGCAGGGGTTCTTTCCCGCATTACAGCAGGCCCTGTAACTATCTCTTCTGATGTGGGTCTGATCTCTTTTCCTGCTGAAACCTCCCAGGGAGCGGTTTTTCACCTTGAGGATGAGCAGTGGGTTGAACTGAACAGCTATTTTCTTTCAGACCGAATGTATGCTTCTGTGACGGAAGAGGGGATCTATGTTGTCGGACAGAGTCCGGGACTGTTTTCTCCTGCTGTCTCAACCATTCCTGTTTTGCACGGCAATTTTCCAAATCCATTCAACTCTCTGGTATTTTTCCGATTTTCCCTGCCTGAAATGTGTTCCGTAACTCTTGATGTGTACGATATGTCCGGCAGGCTGGTAACCACTCTTTCTGATTCAGAGATGCCCGGGGGTATTCACACTATTACCTGGGACGGTTCGGATGACTCCGGCTGTCAGGTTCCTTCAGGTGTGTACTTTGCCAGATTTGAAGCGTCTGGTCATATGGAAACCGTGAAGCTTGTCCGAATTGAAGGGGCATTCTAATGAGAAGAATTGTACTCTTCCTGGCTGCTCCTCTTCTGGTGTTTCTTATGTGTGTCGGATGTATGAAGAATCCCTCTGAGCTTGCTGAACCATCAGGTTATGATGGTTTTGTTCAGCTTGGATGGCAGGCCATTGAGCAGGGCAGATACCTGGAAGCATTGAATTTCTTTCAACAGGCCATTGATGTTAATGTCAACGGCGCTGAAGGGTTTCTTGGAGCAGGGGTTTCCTCCGTGTTTCTTGAAGACTACTGGGAACTTGGCGATAACTTCTTTCAGGTTGCCATTCATAATGATCATGGCGGATCTGTTGTTGTCAAGCACCTTGAGGAGGTACAGTTTCAGGACACCCTGTGGACTGTTTTTCAATGTGTCGACCCGGATCTGCCCCGGGACTCTCTGAATCTCTGGCTTTCTTTTACTGCCGACTCCGGAGAAGTCTGGGTGAACGGGAAGATATTTGATTATCTCTCTGTAAATGGTTTCAGCACTGATCTGCTCTTCCGATTCTCGCCGGAGTATGACAACGCCGTTGCATGCCTTGATATCTACCGGGCACAGAGCGGGGCATTTAACAGCTGTGACAGTACTGCTTCAGGTTTTATCTATGTGACTATTCCAGTCCGCGCAAGTTACATGGGAGGAATGATATGGCATTACTCATGGATAGTTGTAGGTCAGAACATTATATATGACTACGCCGTATTTGATTCAAACGGATCTACAGGTCAGATCACACAGGACGCTCTTGCAGGCAGGTTGATGCTTCAGGAAATCAGAGGCACTGAGGGGGATGTTCTTCAGGCAGTTGCCTGCGCATATGGATTGCTTCAAGTGGCGCCGAATTATCAATTCGGAGCTGATGACCCTGTGCGGGAAGGGGTTTTTGATATTGATGCAGTTGATGTGGCTGCATCAGGGGCTTCCTGTGCTTTTTTTAATCAGAAATACATTTACTCCTGGTTCATGTGTAAGCAGGTAGGCTATGGACTGGATCTTGACCCTCAGTCAGACAATTTTCTTCTTGAGATCCTCGAGTTGATCATGCAGATGAAGAGTTGATATGAGAATATCGCCACTCTATTATGTTGTTCTGTCTCTTGTTGCACTGCAATTATATGCAATGCCAGAGGAAGTACCTTTACAGCTGCTGTTTGATTCTTCTGATGGCAGACCTTCAGGAT
>JAOZLN010000065.1 GCA_029934845.1 Candidatus Sabulitectum sp. | reverse complement strand
TACAAGTGTGGACATGACACTATATTTCAATGGCAAAAAACCACTTAAGTCATTGAAGGAGCGTCATGTCCACAAGTCAATTATACCACAATCAAGGTCTGAAGGGTGTAAAGTATCTTCGTAGCACTTATGCAGAAGGAATCACAATTTATCATGGAGCGATGTCAGATAGTTATATCAAATGCTCCAAGTGTTATTCACGTAAAGTTATTCGTTCTGGTGGAGTATTCCGAACTATAAAGCTTTTACCTACTGGGATTAGACATAACCTGCTTCGCCTTTTCATTCCCAGGGTTGTCTGTAAGAAATGCGGCGCCATCCGACAGGTAACTGTTCCATTTCTGGAAGGTCAAAGAAGCTATACAAGAGCTCTTGCCAGTTTCGTTTTTAGTATGAGCCAATTCCTTCCTCTGAAAGATGTTGCGGTACTCTGTGGTCTCTCCTGGGATACAGTCAAACAGATTCATAAAGAGAAACTGAAGCGAAAGTTCAAGAGAATCAAACTTAAGAATGTTCATCAGATAGCAATTGATGAGGTCTGCATAGGGAGACCAAGGAAATTCCTGACAATTGTGCTTGATCTTGAAACAGGTCAAGTTCTTCATATAGGCAGAGGCAAGGGTGCTAATGCACTCAAAGGATTCTGGAGACGACTCAAGCACACTAAAGCAAAAATACAGGCAGTAAGCACTGATATGGCTTCCGGCTACATGGCAGCCGTAAGAGAACATCTGCCGGAAACAGTTTTGGTAATTGATCGTTTTCACCTGGTGAAATACATGAATGACAAACTTACTACGCTCCGCAGACAGCTCGCCAGAGAGGCAGAGGAATCTGAAAAGGAATTACTGAAAGGAACACGCTGGCTGCTTGTCACAGGCAGGAAGAAGCTTGAGGACAAAAAGAACCCAAGAGAAGCCGATCGGATTGCCCTGGACAAGGCTCTGGAAGCAAATGAGCCCCTATACATTGCCTACTACCTGAAAGAAGAACTTGCTGCTCTCTGGTCAAAGGACTCGAAAGAAGAAGCAAAGAAGTATCTGGATTCATGGCTGACAAAGGCTGAAGAATCAGGAGTTACAATGCTTGAGAAGGTGGCAGAGTGGCTTACAGGAGTAAAATTCAACATTCTGAACTGGTTTGATTATCAGATTTCCTCTGGAAAGCTTGAAGCATTTAACGGGAAAATCAGAAGACTTCTAAAGAATACTTGTGGGTTAAGAGACCAAGAATACATGTTTCTGAGGATACAAAATCTCATGTACGCAAAAACCTGAAGGGCCTTTATTCTGTATGCACATTTCTTTCTCTTACTAATTTATAACAACCATGAGCCGTGGTTAATCGCTGAACTCCCAAAACATAATAACAGCACTCTGACTTATCACAAAATACCATCGCCACAGATCAACTGCAAGGTTACTGCTATGGCGGGAAAAGTAAGACGAGCTAATTTGCTGGATTCCCGGTTTTCTCGATGAATTGATCAAGTGGAATTTCTCCGTCAACAGCAAACACCAGCTCGCCGGCTCCTACTGCTGTTTTGTCCACCCGGAAGTCACCCTTTATTCCCGAATTCATCATTGCTGTCTGAGGATCAAACAGAATTGTTCTGTTGGTAAGATTGATCCCCCACTTTGAATCATTTGCAACAGCTCTTTTTAAAATTCTGCTTACAAGAGGATTTCCCAGAACACCCATATCAATAGTTGCTGAAAGGTACCTTCCATCAGCGGCGAAGGTGATGTTCACCTTGACTGTAATTCCTTTTTTTATCCTTACAACAAGTCTACCATTTTCGCATGAGACCCTTATTTCTGCAGGCAGGTCCTGGCTTGCAAGAATTTTGTTAATCTCGTTATCAGAGAATGAGATTACCGCTGATCTTATCTTCATGATGCTGCTTTCCTGTTAGCGAAAAAAGTGGGATAATCAAACGGTGAATTGAATATCCTCCGAAGGTAAAGGAAGAATGTGCCCCCTGCTTTCCGGATTAATTGGTTCCATGAGTTTGTCCTTAAACTCCTGCGAAAAGAGCTTCTCAAAATCAATTTTATCAACCGCTCCTTCTATGTCTTCATTTTTTCTGCGCAATATTTTGCAGACAAGTTCTGCTACCATATGATCAACGGGCAACAGAGTCTTTTCTCCTATCATTCGTATATCATCAGTGAACTCGTTGTTTTTCAACCGTACATTTATCAGTGATGACTGACCCACAATATCACCTGAATCAATTGTGGTGGAAACCTTGTGGATGGTAACTCTTGTAGTTTCTGCTTTTCTGGCAATCAGATCTTCCCATGGCCGGGGTCCTGCTCCGTGGTGGTTGAGCAGGTCTGCAGGGTGAACATTGTAAATACCATAATCTGGATAGTCGATTATCGGCTGGTCAATCAGCTGTCCGAAGCCACTTGCAATAATAAGATCCGGGTTTAACTCTGCAAGAAGATTCCTGAAAAACTCACTCTTGACATCCCCTGTGTAACATGGAATTCCGAATGTTAGAGCTGATTCAATAATTCCCAACTCAAACTCTTCCTGATGGGACTTGTCATAGTAACGCCAGAACCTTCTTTTTTTGGATATCTTTGCATTTCTGTCTGTTGGGTCGTCAGTAACAAGTCCTACAAGATTCAGTTTGCCTGGAAGTCTTCTCTCCATGAGTTTCAGTGTTTCAAAAGTAAGAAAGCCCAGAGTCCAGGAGCAGATAGCCAGTACTTTAAGGCCTTCTACATTCTTGTTCTCTATCTCATCCCCGGCGGGCAGAATCATCTCTCCCCACTTTACTCCGTGAGGGATACTGATCTTTCTACCATTGTTGTGCTCTATGATAGAGGAAAGCAGTTGTTGACGGTTTGAAAGTTCATCCATGTTATCCCCCCAGGTTCTTTAGAATGATCAGATGGTCCTGCATTTGCACCAGCGGCTTTTTTCTTATCCATAAATTGTGATAGATGTATCCGGTGATCTCTTCTTTTTGCTCCGGTGTGTATTTGTGTACATTGGGGTAGAGAAGGATCATCCAGACCACTGACATGAATTTCTCAAAATCATCTATCCAGAATCTCACCTTATGGGTCTTCCTTGTGAATTTTGCCCTGGCAAAAGCTTTGTTCTTCTCCAGTTCAGTACCAAAGAGTTTTAGGTCCTGATGGTTATGGCAATCGAAAAACCTGCCTGCAAAGTGATTGTAGAGCCATGTTGTAGAGGATTGATCCTGGCTTTTTGAAGACATCATTACCGCATGGATGGTTCCTCTGCGGGCCATGATCTTCTTGTAGAGACTGGTAAACAGATCAGTCCATTCTTTTTCTTCACAGTAGTAGAGAGAATGATGAAGAGTTATCAGATCCTGTTTCTTTCCATGAAGACTTTTCCTTAAGAACTGTTCTGCATCTGTCTGCTTGATAAGAGCTTTGGTGTAGTCTGCCTGAATGGTTGATACATTCTTTATGCTTCTCTGCTCTGCATACTTTCTTATGATCTCCAGAGGAACGCTATCCACGTCAAGAAGGTTTACACCTGATTGGAAGGCGGCTTTCAGTATCTTGAATTGAGGCTCTGACCCTGACCCTATGGAAAGAACCTTAAGCTTTTTTTCAAGAGGCAGAGCCTTGTTCATGACCCTGATCACCTGCATAAGTTCCATGCCGATATCTGTTTTGTCCCCACTGCACTGTGACCAGATCAGATCCTCGTCGTACATGTCGGAATCCCCGGCCCTCATACCCTTTTCAATCAGTTCTCTTTCAGTAATGTCCTTCTCCAGTTCGCTATCTGAGGATCACCAGCTTTCTTGAAGTTTCAGTTTCTGCTGAGAACCTGAGGAAGTAAATACCCGGGGCAATATCAGAGACATTCAGATCTACCGTGGAGTTGATTGGTGATGCTCCTGTGGTTTCGTTTACCAGTCTTCCACTGATGTCGTAAAGGCCAAGTGTCCAGTTACGCTGAATCTGGGAGAAGAGGTGAACATTAACTGTGGAATGTGAAGGATTTGGGAACGGAGCGCCCATGGGTGCTGTGAATTCCGGAGATCCTCCTGATGTTCCAGTGTATCCAGTGTAGGCTCCTTCAATTGTGATGTCATCAATGTAGAAACCAGTGCCTGTATCGCCGTCATTATCTGTCTTGAACCGGAATTCAATTTGAACACCCGTTCCAGCTTCAATTGCCGACAGATCGTATGAGTATGGAACCCAGCCTGTGCCGATTCCCTTGCCTGCGGAGCTGCCCAGGGCTCCACCGGAGCCGATGAAATCAAGAGTGTCAGCAGAACCTGCTGTCAGGTCGTGCACTATCATATAAATGCCGTCACTTCCATAGATAGCCACATCAAAAGTGGTCCAGAACTCAAGGGAAGCATCAGGTGCCAGGGTGAGCTCCGGCGATATCAATCCGCAGTTCATGTTGTTTATGTAACCGTTTGTTCCTCCGCAGTACCATGAGTGGCTGGGGGAATGGCTGCTGGAATTAGTGATATTCCACATGTCATTTGTTCCCGAGTGAGTCCACCCTGCGTCTCCGGACTCTACATCATTGGAAATTCCGGTTTCACCCACAGTAAGCCTTAGAGTGTCTTCTGTTGCATATCCGGATGTTTCAGAGGTAATGTCAAAGTGGAACCACGGGAATGACGGAGAAGGAGTACTTGCAGACAGCTCGCAGACGAAAGAAAGAGTTCGTGTGCTGTCTTCAGGAATAGATTCAACCCAGGCTGAATCTTCAGGCCACGATACCCATGAAGGATATTCTGTCATAAGAACACTTACACCGGTTGCAGTTGAAAGCCCCAGATTGGCAATGTTCACATCAAGCTCAAATGTTTCTCCCGGCTCCGGGATTCCGTTGCCGTTTCCACCTGAAGAGTCATCAACAAAATAGGTTGTGAAGTAAAGCCCGGGAGCATGAACCAGAAGAGGAATTGAGAGTTCCCAGTTGCCCTGGCCGGATTCTATCTGACCGTGAAGAGTTATAACTGAACCTGTTTCAGCGGAAGCGTTCACAGTAAGTGCCAGCAGGGGAGAGCCGGTAGTTTCGCTGCCTGCTGAAATTGGTCCGAAAGAACTTGAGCTTTGTGTAAGAGTTCCGGGACCGCTAATAGATGTGATATTTATAACAACATCTGTGAGATTCTCATTGCCCTGATTCAGCAGGGTGATATCAAGGTCGGCGGAACATCCTGGTGAAAGATGTCCCAGGCCGGCTGTATCGTTTACAACCAGTTGAGAGATCACAGGATCCGGTCCTGATGACTGATCCACTACAACGGTTGTTCTTCTAACTTCCGGACCGGTAACGGTCAGAGTGATGCTTCCGGTAACAGCCTCGGTGAAGATGAAATCTGTCTGTCCTGTGGCATCAAGCTCTACCACACTCCAGAAGCTTCCTTCATCGTGAACACAAACGGTTAAACCCTCAGGGTTAACTCCTGCGATCTGTACCGGGAACACAGATGTATTTGTAGTAATTACTTCCGGACACAGAACTTCTATTTCCACAGGGGTGTTGCGGTAGGGTCTGAAAGATGGGTCACCAAGCAGGTTAACATCGTACTGATGCCACCTGTATACATTCTCCCACTGGCTGTAAGGAATGAAATACTCCTTCGTATAAGCCAGCAGTTCACCTGCTGTTAAAGACCAGTCACTGTAAAGGTAATCAAAGAAAAGATGATCCAGTGCATCAGAGTAGCCATAAAGAGGGTTGCCTGGAGAACCCCAGCCGTAGCTGGAGTTCCCGATGTAGGTCACGCATCCTCCATTAACATTTGTTATGAAATGCTCGGCAATAGCATCGAAGTCAAATGCTGCACTCCAGCAACCGATGGAGTACATCACTGATGTGAACCTTCCATCGGAATCCAGTGCATTTACATCATTTATGTACATGTAGTCGTCACCAACGCCAATGCATGAATACCATGCATGGCCGTCATGATTTACAAAGTTCTGCCCGGCATTCAAAGCCGCCATTGCAGAGTAAAGATTTTCATTGCCCAGGGCTTTGTAGAGCTTTGTTATGTCGAGAAAGTCAGGAAGGAAGTGTTCGTCGATGTAGTCCTTGCTCTCTCCGGAGTTGGTGTACGGGTTAGTCCACAGAACCTCTGCCAGGAAGAGAACACTCTGAAGGAAGTCTTCACGGAAGCACTCTTCATATGCGCCTATGTTGTTAACGAATGTCGTTGCTTCTGTGATGTTCTCTACCGTTGCTCTGCCAACAAAGATGTCAGGGTGCAGATCTACATTGTCAGCCACTTCACCGAAAATGTCATTCATATTGGCATCCCAGGTTCCATCCAGATCGGAGAAGTAAAGATCGCAGGGCAGATCATCTTCTCTGGGATGAATGCCTCCCTCACAGGTCATGGCAAATGCAAGTCTGTACGGTACCAGATCTGTGTCTCCGCCAAGCAGAAGAAAATCAAGGCCATTGGCCGTATAGTAATCTTTCACGAAGTTGCGAAGTTTTTCTGCATTGTCTCTTCCGGAAGAAGCGGCATATACCTCATCCATCGTCACAACTTCGGTAAGTATTCCCTGATCTGTTCGACGAAGAGCAAGCTGCTGGAATGTTGCTTCCAGAGAAGAATCTGTGACGATAAGCATTCTTCTGAAATCATCATCTTTCCCGCCACTGCTGAACGGTCTTTCCATAAGGGGAGCGGTCTCTATTCTGATCTCAAGAGAGATCAGTTTCTGAAGCTCTCCTGTTGCAGGGTTCCATCTTAATGGAGATATAAGAACCTCTGCTTCGGACAAGCCGTTCCTGAACCCTGTTCCTGCCAGTGTTACAGGCTCCATCGGCCAGAAACTGTTGGAAGAGTAAACTTCCTCTACTGCCTGAGTCGATGCTGCTTCAGCATCAAGCGTAAGAGGCGTTGGTGCAGAAAGAGGAGGAATGATGATGTTGTTTTCTACGGTTTCCCATGTTGCAGTGGATGAAATTGCTGCTGCCCTTTCACCTGCGGGAAGAAGCACAGACCATGGCAACTCTGGAAGTGATGGAAGCCCTTCCCCGGTTCCGGAGTATGCGCCGGGTAGTTGCGGAACCACGCCGTCTGAAGTCGTATGCATCTGAATTGTCCCCAGCATTTCAGCAGGAAGTTCTTCGATAACTGTTGTGGAATAGGCTGCTATGGAAAATGTTAACGCAAGTAAAACCAGCGTTTTCATAAGAACCTCCAGATAATGGTGCGTGCCTGGATACTTTCAGTGAAGTCGTTGCAAGTATTGACCGTTGCCTGTTCTGTGTCAATGAACTTTCCCGGGCTGTTTGTACCGTAAACAGGAGGAGGTGGTATACCGGATTGGAATAGATCCGGTTTTCCCGAAGTAGCTAAGTTTGGAAGGGAAATTGGTTTGCCTTCCGGAAGGAGAAGGAAATGAGAACTTCATTATTCAGATTCAGGTTTGTTTTAGTCTCCATTCTTTTTGCAGGGCAGGCATTGGGGTCTGTGGTTGTTAACTTTACCTGTGATGCAGCTGTTGAAGAGGTCAGAGAATATGATGAACTCTCCGGAGTCCTGAAAGTTACAATTCAGGCAATAGAGATAAGAGAGGATTTTTCAGAATCTTACACAAGCTCATTTATAGAATCGCTGGAAGAACAAAGCGTTCAGATCTCTATTGAGAATGTTACTCCCGAGGACCTTGAGCGTATTTCTTCAGGTGCTCTTATTCAACTGGAGTACATGAATGTATCTGGAATCTTCGGCACTGCGAATGAACCAGGGGCTTTTTCATCAGAGTCATGGACACTCCTGGAGATCTGCGGTGGTTAATTCAGCGATTGAAAATGGCACAGAACTCAGTTATAATTATCCTGGTCAAAAAAAAGGAGGGAAATTATGAAAGGGATTAATGCTCTTGCTCTTGTGGCTGCAGTATGTCTTATTACTGCCTCGGGAGCTCAAGGTGAATACATCTATGCCATTCAGGGTGATGTTCTTTACGCTATTCAAACAGGCGCAGGCGAGTGGACAGAGCTTTCCGAAAGCTGGGAAGGAACTGAGTTGATCACCTCGATCAACGGCAGCCTGTTTTCCATTCAGGGTGATGTTCTTTACAGGCTCTCAAGAGACGGCAGCTGGACAGAACTAACCGATTCCTGGACCGGTGCAGTGGCACTTACAGCTGGAGGTCAGTGGTTGTATGCTGTACAGAACGACATTCTTTACAGGGTAGACCCGGATGACGGCACATGGGAAAGCGTTCCTGGAAGCTATAGCGGAACTACCCACATTGCATGGTCTGATGGATCGCTTATGGTGATTCAGAATGGTTCTCTTTACCGTACGGATCCTGTAACCGGAGACTATACAGAACTGCCTTCTTCCTACAGCGGAACAACTGCCGCAGCTGCAACATCCACTTATTTCTTTGTTATTCAGGGTGATGTTCTTTACAAGGTAAACCCCCGTACTGGAGATTACGAGAACATCGGCAGCGGATATGAAGGTGCAACAGAAATGGCAGCCTACGGTAACTATGTGTACTGTATCTGGCAGGGAGCACTCTGGAAGACAGATATACGCACTGGTGATTACGAAAACCTTGGATCAGGCTGGGAAGGTACTACAGCTTTCTGCATACTTTAACCGCCAGGCAATGTGTAAGTGCCCCTGAACAGCAGGGGCACTTTTCTTTAGATCGTTGTATCTATCATTTTAGAATAGTGACCCTTTGTGAAGACATACCACCGGAGGAATTTAGTACGATCGTGTAAACTCCGCTTGGAGGGTTTGTCATATCCATACTTGTATTGCCTGCGCCAACCTGTTCTTCAGCGATCTTTCGTCCAGAACAGTCGAATATCGTAAGATGCGAGATCCCGGCGGCCTCGACTTGAATTTGCAGAGTAGCATCTATTACCGGGTTGGAAAGAACTGTAAATGCAGGTTCCCGCTCTTGAAAGTGGGAGCCTGCGCTGGTTCCTGCTCCCGGTTCCCCCATGAACAGGAACATTTCGCCAAAGTATTCCCCGGATACCAGATCGACTGAACCATCCGAATTGATGTCGCCTGCAAATGGATACATCGGTGACCCGAATGTAATGGTGGAATCTCCCCAGTATGAGCACAGATCAACCGGTGGAGCAAAATTAAACATACTGTCTGGTTCGTTCCCTTCAAGAAATGCTGTGTGACCCTCGTCTGAAATGAAGTACCCCACAATCAGATCTACCTGCATATCACCGTTCAGATCCACTGCCTGCGGAATCGCATCATATCCCAGATCAACCACACCGTCCGTGGTCTCCAGGGGAAAATAACCTTCATTGTAACTGTAATTCTCCGGAGTGCCTGTGTTAATGAACACATAGATCTTGCCACCACCTGATCCCACCAGCAGATCATCAATGCCGTCTTTGTCGTAGTCATAAATGCATGGAGAAGGCTCAGTTATACTGATCGGCGTACCATTTGACTGCAGATAACCCTCTGAAGAGAGCAGAGGAACAGAATCACCGGCATCAGATCCAGTATAAAGTGCTATCTTGTATGAGTCTGTGCCCACGATAAGATCCATGACACCATCGTTGTTGAAATCCGCGACCCGCGGAATAGTGGGACCGCATCAACTGTTGTGGGAGATTGGCGTTCCGTCTGCCTCAAGAGCTGCAATGCTTTCATACAGCGGGGTATCCGGTGTACCTGTGTTTGGAAGGTAGTAGATTCCGCCGTCTACATAGGGA
>JAOZLN010000064.1 GCA_029934845.1 Candidatus Sabulitectum sp. | reverse complement strand
ACAGCAATGGAGAACAGGCTCTGGAGATAACGGAAACCCTGGTTCGATCAAATGCTGTTGACGCCATAGTGGTGGACTCTGTTGCTGCACTTGTTCCGAGAGCAGAGATCGAAGGGGAAATGGGTGACAGTCATGTAGGTCTTCAAGCAAGGCTCATGAGTCAGGCTCTTCGAAAGCTCACAGGGGCAGTTTCCCGTTCGAAGTGCACTGTAATTTTCATCAATCAGATCAGAATGAAAATTGGTGTGATGTTCGGTAATCCCGAGACTACTACAGGGGGAAGAGCTCTGAAATTTTATGCCAGCCAGAGGCTGGATGTTAGAAGGATCGCTTCAATTAAAGATGGCGAAGATGTCATCGGAAGTCGCACCAGGGTAAAAGTTGTGAAGAACAAGATAGCCCCTCCATTCAAGAAATGCGAATTTGATATTATGCATGGCGAGGGCATTTCCAGAACTGGTGAACTTATCGACTTGGGGCTTGAAAAAGATCTTGTGACCAGAAGAGGCACCTGGTACTCAATAGAAGGCAACCAGATAGGGCAGGGCAGAGAGAATGCCAGAAAGTATCTTTCTGCAAATCCTGATGTGGCAGAAAGACTTGATTTCAAGCTGAGGCAGGCTTACGGGCTGATTCCCATGGAAGAGGCAAAAGAAGAAGAGAAGAAAGAGGCCAAGCCATAGAGACTGTTGTTTCGCGTGATGTGATCCGAAGAGGCAGGGTGCTGGTCACCCTGCCTTCGGGCAAATACCTTATTCCCATGTCAGGTGCACCGGAGCAGGGAAGAGACGCAGACCCGGAATACCTCTTTGCTCTACAGAATGACTGCGCGAGGAATGATGTACAGCGTTTTTTGAGTTTCAGTGAGAGATCTTCAGGCCAGTTGCGAGACAAAGTTATTTCCCTTGGGTATCCGGATTTTGTGGCAGAAACTACAGTGAACTGGGCAGTTGAATACGGTTTGGTTGATGACAGGCGTTTCTGCAAGCTTTTTGTTAGTTCAAGGACAATGGGCAGAGCCCGGATAAAAATTGAGCTATCCAGAAGAAAGGTACCGCAGAACATTATTGATCAGGTGCTTGAAACCGTATCGGAATCTGAAAGCAGAGAAGAGCTGGTAAAACAGGTTTCTGCCAGATACGGCAATCTTGCTGATCACAAGACTGCCAGAAGGCGTGCATCAGGCTGGCTTTCAAGAAGAGGTTTTTCCAGTGAGACTGTTCATCAGGTACTTAAGGAGGCTCTGTGAAAAGCCGGAAGAACAGGCTATTCTGGTCTGCTCTTGGTAGCAGGCTTCTGAACGAAAACAATGATTACAACACAGAAGCACTTTCTGAAGAAATGCTTGAAGCTCTGGCTTCTCCCATAAAGATCCCTGACGAGAGCAGGGTATTGCGGGGAACCGATCTTGAAGGCAAAAAGGGCAGACATATCTATATGCATACCTGGAAGATTCTTCGAGATCTTGGGTTCAGCCGTCCCTTTCGCTGTGAGGTTCTGCCTGGAATTGAACTGTTCATACCCTTCTTCAAAGGCAGTGTGGTTGTTTTGCCCCAGGGGTTTCAAAAGAGGATCCCTCTGAAGCTCAGAGCCCATGCTCTTGTTGGGAAGAATGCTGCATTGCGTGCAAGTGGAAGGCAGCTGATAATAGTTGCTGCTGTTTACGAAAAAGCAACCTGGGACATTCTTGAGCAGGGCGGCTGCACGGTCTGCAATCCAGATAAACTCAGGCAGCTGCTGCAGACACTTGACTTATCACTGTGAATTAAGCAGATTTGAGACCCCTTGGCATCCATATGCTTAAGGGGAAGGGCTAAGATACACCCGGTGAAAACCGGAGCCCCCGAGAGCTGATAGAAGTGAGATAAAATAAAGAACCCCATCCTTTTCCGGAGGCTTGGATAGTGAAGACATACTCTGCGAAAGCTGGAGAGATAAAGAGGGACTGGTGGCTGGTAGATGCCACTGATCAGACCCTTGGAAGACTCTCGGCAAAACTTGCAATGATATTACAGGGCAAGAACAAACCGGTGTATACACCTCATATTGATACCGGTGATTTTGTTGTGGTTATTAACGTGGACAAGATGCGCGTCACAGGGCGCAAACTTGACCAGAAAATTTACTACCGTCACACCGGCTACTCCGGTGGACAGCGGGCTACACTGATGCGTGATATGATGAACAATCACCCGGAGAGAGTGCTTACGCATGCTGTAAAGGGAATGCTTCCCAAGAACAGGCTTAGCAGCGCTCAGCTCAAGAAACTTAAGATATTTTCCGGTCCCGAGCATACCCATGCTGCACAGCAGCCCAGGGTACTTGAGATCAAGTAGTCAGGGGGCAGTATGGAACAGTACATAGGAATTGGTAGAAGAAAATCTTCTACAGCCAGGTGCTACCTCAGACCTGGTTCAGGGAAAGTTGTAATTAATCACAAGGCACCTGGTGTCTATTTTCCAGTGCTCAGACAGAAGGAACACGCACTTGAGCCACTGCAGACCATAAAAGTCTCAGCCTCATTTGACCTTGTTGTTAATGTTAAAGGCGGAGGAATCACCGGTCAGGCTGGAGCTGTCAGAATGGGTCTTGCAAGAGCACTTGTAGAGGCTAATGCTGAATACAGACATCCGCTGAAAGCAGCTGGTATGCTTCGTCGTGATCCAAGAGTTGTAGAAAGAAAAAAATACGGACAGCCAAAAGCGAGAAAGCGTTTCCAGTTCTCCAAGCGTTAGACCGTATTTGTAAAACACACGATGGTATTTTGCGGGTGCCCGGTGTCCCTAAGGGATGGCACCCGCTTCCATCGGAGGCAGAACCGAAAGGACATATCTAAATGCAGATCCCCTCAATTCAGGACCTGCTGGAAGCCGGAGTACACTTCGGTCACCAGGAGAAAAGATGGAACCCCCGCATGAAGAAATACATCTTCATGGCTAGAAATGGTATCCACATCATCGATCTTAAGAAAACCCAGAGAAATCTTGAAGACGCTATCAACCTTGTAAGCCGTATTGTTGCCGGTGGCAAGGATGTACTTTTTGTTGCCACGAAGAAGCAGGGTCGGGAAAGCGTTCGTGAGCATGCAGAGCGTTCAGGAATGTTCTTTATGACAGAGCGCTGGCTTGGTGGCACGCTTACTAATTACAACACTATCTATAAGAGCATTCTTCGTCTTCAAGAGCTTGAAGATATGGAGAAAAAGGGATGGCCTCAGGGTTTCAAAAAGCGTGAGATCCTTCAGAAAACACGCGAGATGGAAAGAATTAACAAATACCTCATGGGTATCAGGCACATGAAGGGTATTCCCGGAGCTGTGATAGTTGTGGACATCAAGAAGGAAGCAATTGCAGTTAAAGAAGCCAGGAAGCTTGGAATTCCTTGTATTGCCCTTGTTGATACAAACTGCGACCCTACAGAAGTCGATTATCCTATTCCGGCCAATGATGACGCAATAAAGTCAATTGATCTTATCGTTGGAGCTCTTGCTGATGCTGCTCTTCTAGGAGCCGAAGGCAGAAAGCGCCGCGATGTGGAGGAACCACCAGCTGGACAAGACAAGCCAAAGCCCAGGAAAGAGCGCAAGCCCGCACCGAAAAAAGATGTAGCTGCACCCAAAAAGGCAGCAGCGCCTGTGGCAAAGGCAGCAGCGCCTGAGGCAAAGAAAGCAGCGCCTGTGGCAAAGAAAGCAGCGCCTGAGGCAAAGAAAGCAGCTCCTGCAAAGGAAGAAGCTCCCGTTGAAACCGCGCCTTCCAAAGGCAAGGAGGAATAAAGATGGCTGTTGACGCAAAAACAGTAAAAGATCTTAGGAAAATTTCTGGTGCAGGAATGATGGATTGCAAGAAGGCTCTTGATAAGACCGAAGGCAATCTGGAAGCCGCACTTAAATATCTTCGCGAACAGGGTGTCAAAGTTGCTGCCAAAAGAGCATCCAGGCAGGCCAACGAAGGTCTTGTCTATCCTTACATTCATGGAATCGGCAAGCTTGGAGTTCTTGTAGAGGTGAACTGCGAAACAGATTTCGTTGCCCGTACAGAGGAATTCCAGCTATTCTGCAAACAGGTTGCAATGCATATTGCAGCAGCAGCTCCTGATTTTGTCTCTCGTGATGATGTTCCTGCTGAAAGAATTGCAGAAGAAAAATCTTTTCTTCTCAAGCAGCTTGCGGAATCCAACAAGCCCGAGAATATTAAGGAGAAGATCGTAGAAGGTCGTATGGACAAATTCTTCAGCGAGATCTGCCTTCTTGATCAGGAGTGGGTACACGATTCTGAGGTTGGAAAAGTTTCAGATGCAGTTACAGCACTTATAGCTAAAATAGGAGAGAACACTGTTATAAACAGGTTCGCACGCTTTCAGATAGGCGGTTAACATGGATGACGGGTCCGGTAAAACTCCCAGGGTTCTTCTTAAACTCAGCGGAGAAATTCTCGCAGGTCCTGCGGGAAAAGGGTTTCACCGGAGCACCGTATTCAGAATTGCCGAAATTCTTGTAGAAGTCGCCTCTGCCGGATATCAACTTGGTGTTGTTACCGGCGGAGGCAATTTTGCAAGGGGCAGAGAGCTTTCTGCTTTCACCCGGACAACGGCTGATTACATCGGGATGCTCGCCACGGTGATGAACTGCCTGGCAGTATCGGATTCAGTTCAGAAACACGGAGGCAAGTCCGCCGTGCTTTCTGCTATTCCAGTTGCGGAAGCAGGTGCTGAGTTGTTTGCTCCAGCCAGAGCAGAACAGTTATTTGCTCAGGGAAATATCATTTTCTTTGCTGGGGGAACCGGTAATCCGCTTTTATCAACAGACACTGCTGCTGCCTTGAGAGCGGCTCAAACAGGTTGTGGAATTCTTTACAAGGGTACCAAGGTTGACGGGGTCTACGACTCTGATCCCAAGAAGAATCCTGATGCTGTAAGATTCGATGAATTAAGCTATAACGAAGTACTAAGAAGAGATCTGAAGGTGATGGATGCTGCTGCTGTGGCAATTGCCAGAGACAACCAGCTTCCAATCGTCGTATTCGATATAACAGACCCGTACAATTTTGTGAAAGTCCTTAAGGATCACAGCCTTGGTACGGTTGTGAAAGGGGAATGACCATGTTTGAGGAAATACTTCTCGATCTGGAAGAACGCGCAGAAAAAACACAACAAAACACCTCTAAAGAGATGTCAGTTGTAAGAACAGGCAAGGCGAGCCCTGCTCTTCTGGACAACATTCGTGTTGAAGTCTGGGGTGATAAACTTCCTCTTAAGCAGGTCGCAGGTATAAGTGCTCCGGAGCCAAGGCTGCTTGTTGTTCAACCATGGGATGCTTCCACTGCTCCTGCCATTGCAAAGGCAATTGAAGCAAGTGACCTGGGCTTGAGGGCAAATATTGATGGACCGGTTATCAGAATCCCTATCCCGAAGCTCAGCGACCAGCGTCGCAAGGATCTTGTTAAGCATGTTAAAAAACTTGCGGAGGTAGGAAAGACAGCAATCAGAAATATTCGTCGTGACGCTAATGTTTCCTTGAAAAAGGCCTGCAAAAGTGGGGCCATCACTGAAGACCAGGAAAAGAAATCTCTTACTGATGTTCAGATAATTGTAGACAAGGCTGTGAAAGAGATAGACAGACTTCTGAAACTCAAAGAGGAAGACATACTTGAGATCTGACCCCAAAGCAGATCTTCGGCACATTGCCATAATCATGGATGGCAATGGACGGTGGGCTCGAAAAAGGGGTCTCACCAGAGTTAAAGGGCACAGCGCCGCCGAGAAATCCATCCATGATGCTGTAGAGGTTTGTGGAGAGCTGGGGGTAGAGTACCTCACACTTTACGCCTTTTCCACAGAGAACTGGACCCGGCCTAAGGCAGAGGTCAATTTCATTATGAAACTTCTCAGCAGATTCATAAAAGGCAACATTGACGACCTGGATAAAAAGAATGTTAGGCTTCGTACCTCAGGAAGGCTCAATGACCTTCCTGAAGGTCCTAGAAAAGATCTGGAGCTTGCAATGGAAAGAACATCAGGCAATACCGGTCTTAACCTTATACTTGCGTTAAGTTACGGTGGCAGAGCAGAGCTGAAAGATGCATTTGTCCAGATCGCCCATGGAATTACAGCTGGGGATATTGCTCCATCGGAGATCACCGAAGAGCTTATTTCCGCTCATATGTACAACAGCGATGTGCCAGATCCTGATGTGGTGATAAGAACCAGTGGTGAACAACGCCTTTCCAATTTTCTTTTATGGGAATCTGCTTACAGCGAATTCGTCTTTACTCCGGTTCTCTGGCCGGATTTTCATGCAGAACAGCTCCATAATGCCTTAGACGACTACAGATCCCGGAAAAGAAGATTCGGGGGGCTGGAGTAACTGATGATCTTTCCAAAACTTACCGGTCGCCTGCTGATAGCTGTTCCAGGAATTGCCATGTTTCTTTTTGTGCTTTTCAAACTGCCTGTTATCTGGGGGGTGTTCCTTTTTTCAACCCTTTCTCTGCTCGCAGGATATGAAGCTGTTGAAATGTGTACCCCCAGAGGGTTAAATAATATTTCAAGAATACTTATTGCATTTTTCTGCGGCGTCAGCAGTTATTTTATTGCAGTGAATCATGTAATGCAGATACCGGCACTTATTCTACCGGGAGCTGCTGTTGCAATAACCGTTCTTTACAGTTCAGGACCTGATCATTCAAGAAGAAGAATGGCGGGATCTGCTGGTCTTGCTTCTTTGTATGCCATGGGTTTTGGCCTTATGGGCAGGCTTTTTCTGATCCTTGGACCCGGTGTTGTGCTGATTATGCTTGCCATCTGCTGGGTGGGAGACAGCGCGGCATATTTTGTTGGTGTTTCCATGGGGAAAAACAAGCTGATGCCTAGTGTAAGCCCTAAGAAATCCTGGGAAGGCTTTTTTGGCGGACTTGCGGGATCTGTTGTGGGCTCTCTCGGTGCAGGCTATTTCACAGATATCCAGATTCTTCCTCTGATCGTTCTTGGTTTTGCCGGTGGAATTGCAGGTGTTTACGGAGATCTGTTCGAATCTGCATTGAAGAGAGATGCAGGTATAAAGGACTCCAGCAATATTCTTCTGGGCCATGGTGGAATACTGGACAGGTTTGACAGTGCCGTGGTTGTTGCGCCTGTGGCTCTTGTTATTCTTCACCTGTTTGGAATCATTACCTGATGAGCAGGCGAGTGGCCGTTCTTGGTTCAACTGGCTCAATCGGCTGTCAGGCTCTTGAGGTTATTGAAAAAAGCCCGGAGCTTACGCTGCATTCCATTGTTTGCGGTTCTTCTGAAGACAAGCTTGGGAAACAGGCAGACAGATACTCTCCAGCTTATGCCATGTGTACCGGTTCGGGTAAAGTAGAAGAAGATGAGATTCTACTGAAGGCAATGGATGGTGCAGACATTGTACTGAATGCCATTGTTGGAAGTGCCGGTTTGAAAGCAAGTCTTATTGCACAGAAGTTTCATATCCCTCTTGCTCTGGCCAACAAGGAAAGCCTTGTGGTTGGGAGTGATCTGTTAAAAGAACACTTGTCGTCAGGGCTTGTTATTCCAGTGGACAGTGAGCACAGTACCATCTTTCGCTGTATCCAGGGAGAAGCTCGCAAAGTAAGAAGAATTACACTTACGGCTTCTGGCGGGTCTCTTCGGGACACTCCAATGAATTTGATCAACAACGCCCCCAGGGAAATGGTTCTTGCCCACCCCACCTGGGAAATGGGGGGAAGAATTACAGTTGATTCCGCCAGCATGGTGAACAAAGCATTCGAAGTTCTGGAAGCCAGGGCTTTATTCCCCGGTATTCCCGTGGATGTTGTTATTCACAGAAGCAGTATTGTTCACTCTTTCATCGAGTCGGCCGATGGTGCATGGAAGGCACTGATCGGCCTTCCGGACATGAAGATCCCAATTGCCTGGGCTCTTCTTTACCCGGATCTTCCCACTTATGCTGTGGCGGCAGAAAACCCTCTTGACTGGGGCGACTTGTCATTCCAGCCAATGGAAAAGGATCGTTACCCTGCATTTTACTCTGTTCTATCAGCAGGCGATCTTGGTGGCACTGCTCCTGCAGCTGCCAATGCAGCAGATGAGATAGCAATTGAAGCATTTTTGAAGAACGAATTGCCGTTTGGTGCAATTGCCCCAGTAATTGATGAGGTTTTACGATTAACTTCCGTGGAACCAGTTGAAGACTTTGCCCACATTATTCATGTTGATATGGAAGCACGAAAGAATGCCCGAAAGGCGGTTAGTCGTATATGCTCTCAGTTGTAGCAGTTCTGGTTGGTCTTGGAATGATTGTTTTCTTCCACGAGCTGGGTCATTTCTGGGTGTCAAAAGCTGTAGGGCTTCCTGTGGAAAGATTCAGTATAGGTTTTCCGCCATTCATTTTCCGGAAAAAGGCAGGTGAGACTGAGTACTGCATCGGTTCCATCCCCCTGGGTGGCTATGTAAAGGTCGATCTTGGTGTTGGTACTGAAAATATATCTCCTGTTGCCTGGTGGAAAAGGGCACTGGTTGTTCTTGCAGGCCCTGCTATGAACCTTGTTCTGGCAGCTTTCCTGATGTTTGTGGTACTTGGTGTTGTTGGAACTGAGGTGCCGGTGATCAACACAGTTGTGGGAACCACACACATGAACGGTCTTGAAACCGGTGACACAATTCTTGAGGTCTCAGGAGAGCCTGTAGACAACTACACCGATATGCACCAGCTTATTGAACAACAGGGCAGTGGAAACTTTCTTGTACAGCGGGGCACGGAAACGCTCACAGTTCACTTTGATCTTCCCCCGGACAGCATTCCCGGTTTTGTACCATTGCTGCCGACTGTTGTAGAGTCTTCCGTTGGAATGCCTGCTTACGAAGCAGGAATAAGATCCGGCGACAGCATCGTTTCTGTTAACACAGTGCCTGTTATTGATTTCTCTGATCTTCAGAGGGAAGTATCCCAGTTTGAAGGTCAATTCCTTGAACTTGTCTTTATTCGGAACGGTTCACTGGATACAGCCTGGGTTGAACCCATGAACTATGAAGGAAGAAGCATTGTGGGTGTTACCGCACTTAGTGAAACAAGAACAATAAAGCTTCCAATTGGCCGGGCATTCACTGTAAGTATTCAGGCGGCTCTTGATGGCGCGGGAACTTTCTTTACAAGTCTTATTCAGATGATCGCCAAACCCGCAGATCTTATCAATATGTCAGGCGGGCCTGTTTTTGTGGCCGAGACACTTGGGCAGCAGGCGGAGTTCGGTCTCTCAAGATTCCTCGAAACCATTGCTTACTTTTCTCTTGCCATTATGGGTTTCAATCTGCTTCCTCTGCCTATCCTGGACGGTGGACAATTCCTCTTTATTCTTTACGAGGGAATTCGTGGCAAACCCGCTTCGCCCAAAGTAATACAGATTGCTCAGCACATCGGAATTATGCTTCTATTGCTTCTTTTCGCCACAGTGATCTTCAAGGATATTGCAAGAGTGGTGACACGGGTTCGGTAGTGTGGTGTAATGTGCATCCGGACACCTGTTTTCCGGAGCGAAGATTTATTTGTTGATTCGAATCCATCACAAATATCCTGCTGCAACAACGCATACAGCAGTCTATGGCAATTTGCCACAAGCACCTGTGATGGAACCTGTTATTGTGGTACTGAACTTCAGTATCAACTAGCCCGCAAATTTCACAAACTTTCATTTCAGTCTGAATTTCCTTGGATTTCTA
>JAOZLN010000335.1 GCA_029934845.1 Candidatus Sabulitectum sp. | reverse complement strand
ATGAAAAGAGGAGCGTTCGACTACCTGACGAAGCCTGTTGACGATGAACACCTCATTGAGGTGCTGGACAATGCAATAGAGCATGGTGCCGTAAGGGAAACTATAGAGAAACTTTCAGACAATCTCACAGAGAATGAACTGAAAAACAGTGAAGTTTTTAAGCACCTCCCCACGGCGAATCCAGACATGATTCTTCTTTTGCGTAACGCCGCAAAGATTGCGGGATGTGACCTCAGCGTTTTTATCTGGGGAGAGCAGGGAACAGGCAAAGAAAGCCTGGCAAAAACAATTCATCAGTCAAGCCTGAGAGCAGATGGTCCGTTTGTAGCAGTAGACTGCACTGCACACGCTCGTGAAGAAATCTCTTCGGAGTTGTTTGGCAGGGCAAAAGACTGGAGTGGCAAACACGACGAAAAACTTGGGTTTATTGAGGCAGCAGCAGGCGGCACCCTGTTTATAGACAACATAGATCATCTTGGGCTGCCCGCGCAGGTCAGATTGAAAAGAGTTATCCAGAACTCGGAATACTACAGAGACAATTCCACCGCAATAAAGAAAAGCGATGTTAGAATAATTGTTTCATCAACCAGGGATTTAACAAGTTCTCAGTACAGAAACAGCTTCTCAAGAGATCTGCTGTACCACCTGATGGTGAACTCCATGAAATTGCCTACTCTGCGCTCACGACCAGAGGATATTCCGCTGATTGCAAAACACTTCCTTCAGCAGGAATTGGTAAGACTTAACAGAGATAAGAACTCTCTCACCATTTCGGATGACCTCATGGATCTTCTCATACACTACAACTACCCGGACAATGTTCAGGAACTGCAGAACATCATTGCATGCGCAGTTGCAGGTGTGGAGGGAAGTGCGATCACGCCTGAAGACCTCTCCCCCTACATCCGTGAAAGAATCAGCCCCGGGGAAAACGCAGGTGATTTTACTCCTGTTGTTCTCCGGGATGTAATTGAAGATCACATCTCAAGAACACTGAAATACTGCGGTGGAAATCTTGATCAGGCAGCTTTTCTGCTGGGGATCTCAGTCGACGAGTTGAATAACCAGATTCCTGAGACTGAACACTGACTTCACCAGGAACTCACACCATCACGTATTGAACCGTGTGAAGGATTTGCAGGGCAGTCAAGTGCCCAGCTCTGCCCGTCAACGGTGTATCTAAAGGTTCCAGCTTCCGGACATACAGCATGCACACCTGCTTCTGCCAGTGTTTCAGGTGGCGATCCGTACTGAGCCTGATACATGCTGATGGATGCAGCTGCTGTGAGCATATTTGTTCTACACACTTCCTGATTTGCGCGGTTAATGCCTCCGGTAAGATTGGTTGTGGTGAAGCCGGATGGTGTGTTTTCCAGGGCAGTTTCTCCCGATGGAATGTTTATTGCAGGATCAGTCTCAGGCTGGGAATTTCCTCCACATCCTGTAACGAGTACTGCCAGTACAAGAAAAGCAAAGTATTTCATTCAGTTCCTCCATTGATTATGGTTACAGTCTGCTTAACTTACGCAAATCAGAGCGACATAGAAAGAGGATTATGGAGTCATCTGCGATACTCATGCTTGGAACACTGCTTTTCACCGGCTTTGTTGCTGGAAGAGTTGTTTCTAAATTCGGTCTTCCAGAAGTAACTGGATACATACTGGCCGGCATTCTTCTCAATCCTGAGGTTTCAGGTATTATCCCTGTCTCATTTATAGAGAACTCCAGCCTGATCACCACAATGACTCTGTCCATTATTACTTTTTCAGTAGGCGCCAGTTTGTTTATTCCCAGGATAAAAAAGGTGGGAAAAACCATCGGTGTTGTAGCCCTTTTTGAAGCGCAATTTGCCAATCTCTTTATTGCAGCAGGATTCGCTCTTCTCATACCTGTTCTTCTTCCGGCACTGGCACAGTATGCAATACCTATGGCTATTCTTTTTGGCGCCCTTGGTTCCCCGACCGATCCGTCAGCAACTCTCGCGGTGGCTCACCAGTTCAAGTGTGACGGGCCGGTAACAAGAACTGTAATGGGTGTTGCTGCAATGGATGATGGGATAGGAATGCTGAACTACAGCGTTGCAGCGGCAGCGGCGGCAGTTCTTATAGCTCACAACTCCTTTTCCGCCGACTCTGTTTTCTCGCCTCTGCTCAGAATAGGAGCATCACTTGCGACAGGGGCTTCGGTGGGTGGTCTGTTTTCTCTGCTGGAAAAGAAGCTGGCTTCAGACTCCACAGCACAGATGCTGGCACTTCTTCTTGGTTCCCTTTACGGTTGTTACGGTATTTCACTTGTTTTTCATGCAGATCCACTTCTTGCAGTGATGGTAATGGGCTTTACAGTGGTAAACATCGGAAACTGGTGCAGACAGATCCCGAGCATAGTTTCCGGAAGCATAGAGGAAATTGTATTCATCCTGTTCTTTACGGTTAGTGGAATGAAACTTGATTTTAGCGTTCTCAGATCATCAGCACTTCTCGTTCTTCTGTTTGTTATTCTTAGAGTTGCCGGTAAGTTTGCCGGCACCAGCATCGGTGCCAGATTAACCTCTGCTCCTGCTTCCGTTCGAAAATACACCGGCTTCTGTCTGGTTCCTCAAGGTGGAATTGTAATCGGTCTTGCTCTTGTGCTGCACGCAGTGCCCGCATTTAAACCTTTTGCAGACACTCTTGTCAGTGTGATTCTTGGAACTGTGGTTGTAAACGAGCTGACCGGTCCCGTGCTGTCAAGATGGGCGTTAAAGAAATCGGGAGAGGTTCATACAAAGCAGGCAACTCACCACTGAAACAACTGTTTTCAGTTCATCACTCCCCGGTCATCAATGCGCTGCACAATGCTATTCTCACCAGGGCGGTTCTTCTGGTATAACTCTATCTCAATAAGCACGATCCTGTTGTCTCAACAACATTTCTGACACTGAGCCAGTCACCGTTGTACGTTTCTCCTTCACGGTTCCGTTATCGTTACGCCGGAGTACAACAG
>JAOZLN010000334.1 GCA_029934845.1 Candidatus Sabulitectum sp. | reverse complement strand
TTCAGAGTTTTCAGCCATTCCTGCCCTTCACTGTTCAGAAAGATTCTTTCTTCTTCGTGTAGATTACATTTCTCTCTCGCAGGTAGTTGAGCATGAAATCAAAACACCTTTCGTCTTTACCAAGGTATTCAGCAGGGCTTAAACCTGTCTCTGTGTAAAGCCCTTGAAGTACTGCATTCACCGCTGCAGTGCAGGCATAGCCTGTAGTACGAGCCATGGATGAGGTTTTTGTCTCCGGACTGTATTCGTCATAAAGATCCCAGGTGAATTCAACAGGTCTGCCATTCTCCTCACCTGCAACCACCACACGCATCACAGTGAATTCTGTTTCTTCTGCCCCAAGCTTCCAGTTCTTCCCGGTGAACAGTATCTTTTCGGTCATCTGCAATGGTGAAACCATCACTCCATTCACTTCAACAGGCTCAGAGCTGAAAAAACCCGATTCCCGAAGAATACGGGCTTTCTCTATATGTCCCGGCCATCTCATTGTTTTTTCTTTCATGTCCGGAACATCGGGCATATTGCGAAGAAGCGAGCGCAAACCATCACTGTTCCATGCCTCAAGGGTTCCGCACTGATCGAACTCGATCAGCTCCGGGTCTGAAAGAGCCGGCCTTGAAACATCAATACCGCTCTCTCTGTATCGGGCAGGCCTTACATACTCTTCAATCACATCACAGGGGGAAAAGGGCGCTTTATACTCCCATGGCCATGTTCTTTTTTTCGGCAGCCCTCCAACCAGACACAGGTAGGAATTCACCTTCATCCCTGCATAATGATAGCCGAAGATCACGTTACACATTCCCGGTGCAACACCCATGTCTGTAACGGCAACCACACCCATTTCCCGGGCAAGCTTATCCAGTGGGGCAGAGTCTTCGGGAAAGAAAGCAATATCAACAACATTTTTTCCTGCCTGAATAATGGTTTTCAGTGTTTTGTAGCCCATGAAACCGGGCACAGCGTTAACAACAAGGTCAGCATCCCTGATCACATCCAGCACAACCTGTTCTTTCTGTAGATCAGAATGAATGCAGTCAATCCCATGGGTTTTCTCAAGCCGTTCCAGAGCTTCTTTGTCAATATCCGCAGCAACAACAGAAAATGTTTTACTCAGATCAATTGCAATAGCACTTCCCACCATGCCTGCTCCAAGTACAGCAATTCTCATATCAACCCCTCCATGTCATGTGAATCAAAACCTGAAGAAGAAAGCATACATAAAGCAAGGGAGATAGAAAAGGGCGCCCGCAAGCGGACGCCCTTAATAATAACAGTTCTTCTAGAAGTTATATGTAGCAGCAAGGCTTCCCATGAAACCATTGTCAGTTCCACCAACCATGTACGGACCATCATGAAGGAAACCCTCATTGATGGTTGCGTCCATTATGAAGTTGTCCCAGTGAAGGCCAACACCAAAGTTGGTTTCAAATCCACTGGTAAACTGGTTGAAGTCACCTGTTGAATAGTATTCACTAACACTTGCAGCACCTGCACGGAAGACAAGCCATTTGCCAATTTCCTGTTCAACGCCACCGGTTACTCTTGGGATCTCTATCCGCATCTCGGAATCAGGTGTGGCATCTTCTTCGTAATCTCCACCGTGACTGGTAACCTGAAGATCTGTGAAAACACCAATAACGAGGTTGGTCTTGTCGCCGACCTTCTTGTTGCGGCCTGCGCCGAAATCAACATGAATGGTGGTTGTGTTAATGGATGCATCAGCATAGTCATTAACATCATGATAGCTGACATCCGCACCGATGATCGGGAACAGATTGAAGAAATCATTGCTGTGGCCGCGAAGAGATGCACCGAACATCATGTCGCTGGTGGTCTGCTCAGTATCTTCAAAGTCGCGGGACTCGTTGTCAAAGCCAACTGCGAAGGCAAGGTCGGAATAGTCTGCAAGAAATGGAACATCAGTTCCCCATGCAAGACCAACAGCAATTTCTTTCACAGTTTCAAGTGAATCAGGATACTTATCAAAATCCAATGAAAGGATCGTTCCCCAGCCACCGGGGCTGAAAAGAATCTCGTGGCTGTAGTCGTTGTGGTTAATGGTAACACCATAGGCATTGCCGCCAAGGCCGTCTACAATACCAAACCATCCATCTGAAACATCACCGGCAGTTTCGCTGCCGCCTGTAACGAATTCATAATCACCGATAACGCCGGGATATGCCCACATTTCAAGATAATCATCTACCAGAAGTCTGGCATCTCCGCCTAAAACGGTAAGTCTCGGGTCACTGGCAAAAGCTGTAACTGCCAGTAAAGCCAGTACGATTAGAAGTTTCCTCATTTTCCCTCCTTGTTAAAACACGTCTGTGAAGCTGTATGCTGCACAAAAAGTGAAGTGGATTCAAAAGAGGCTGTAGAATTGAAACCGTTTGATCCGCTTCAACCCCGGTCTGGGCATCTGCCCTTTCCTGATGGAATCCCCTCCGTCAAAACACCACCCACTGCAGTAATATTAAGCCCTGCAGAGGGCGTCTGTCAATAACTGTTAAAAATACTATATCCACAGATTTTCGCAAGTACAAGAACCAATGCCACTTCTTACAGACAGTTCCACCGGGATACCTGTTACAGTACACGAAACAAAAAGAAAGAAACCACCTTCAGTATTGTTGTTTTGATTTGTATCAACAGGCTCACATATTTCCTGCATGAAACGAACACTCACAGCAGGAATGAACATCTGGCGGCACAGGGGCGTTCTGTGGCCATTCTCCCTGCTGACAAGAGCCATTAAGTGTGTAACAAAAAGTGTACCCAGAGGGCTTATTGTGGAACCTTCGCAGGGCTGCACAGGGGGCTGTACCGGGTGCTATATCCCGGACACACCAGCAGTACTCAAAGCAGAACAGCTTGAAACATGGCTGAAAGCCTCACCGGCAAAACCGGTTACCATTCACTTTTCCGGAAAGCACTCCGACCCACTGGCCTCACCGGAGATAAACAAACTTGCAGAGGCAGCAGC
>JAOZLN010000333.1 GCA_029934845.1 Candidatus Sabulitectum sp. | reverse complement strand
CCTGAAGTTGACCCTGTGATGTCTGCCGTAATAAGATCCAGGGGACTTGTAGTTCCAGGGATTGCCGGGTTTGGAAAGCTGCGGTGGGGCAGACTTAAAGTTCGCTCTCTGGAAAAGGGTGCTGTTGTTCTTATTGACAAACCCCTGAACTTGTCCTGTCTTGCAAAGGCGGTTGAAGCAGGAGTTGCAGGCATAATCGCTCCTTCCATGGAAGGTGGTGATCTGGTTGAATTCCTGGGGGAAGAACCGGGAGTGATACTCACAGGCTCTGAAGAGCTTCCCCTTTCACTGATTCTTCTGCATGGTATAGGCAATGTATCCATGGATAAGAATTTGTTTGATTCCTTTTCCGGCAATGCAGGCAGAAACTGCGTTATGTTTACCACAACAAGGCTTAGAGCCGGTGTGGAAAGGCCTTTCGTTCTTTTACAGACAGAGACAGAGACTGAGGTGCAATAATGGTATGGGAATGTCAGGCATGCAGCTATGTATATGACGGGAAGCAAGTTGATAAGTTGTCGGATGATTCTAAGAAAGCTTCATCTTCCCCGGCTCTTCCAGCTGACTGGGTCTGTCCCGTGTGCGGTGTAGGGCCTGAGTTTTTTGAAGAAGTTTCAGGTAGAAGCAGCTAATTAGTTATTGTGTATCTGCTTCTGTCTCAGGGGTTGACCGATTGCCGAAAACCGTTTAAATTACTGCCTCCGGTGCCGAGATAGCTCAGTAGGTAGAGCAACGGACTGAAAATCCGTGTGTCGACGGTTCAATTCCGCCTCTCGGCACCAGATCTTTTTTTTGATTGTCAGGAGGAGCTTTCTTTTGTAAGCTCCTCCATCATTTTTTCTATCTTTCTTATTCGTACAGCTGTACTGTTCATCTGGAATTCAATGGTGTTCAGTATCCAGAACTGGAAGTGTTCTACTTTCTGTTGTCTGTGTATCATCCAGATGATTTTCATGGATACCAGAAGAACGGCTATTTCAATGCTGAACAGCTCAGGTATGAAATCGATACTGATGTGAAGAGCATGGCGCATTACGTCAAAAGTGAAGAAAAGAATCACAATAGTTGCAAATGCAATGTTTACAAATTTCTCTTTCTTTGCTGTTCCCGTACCTCCGATCTGGCCGAGAAGTTTTCTGACAGATTCCTTTTCATCCTTGTACTGGTTGATCTCTTCCTGCATCTTACCCTGGCTGCTCATTGATATTTTTCCTCCTGTTTCAAATTCATATATTCCTTTAAACTCTATTGAGACTCTTGCGGTAAGGACTGTATTGAAGATAGTACAAATAGTCAACAGCGTTACTGCCGGGGGAGCAGAAAGACTTGTTCTTGATCTGCACAGAGAGTATCTGCGTCTTGGTCACGAATCATACATTGTGGCTTTGGCGGGTGGTAAGCAGACAGAGGGGAAGGATGGTTTCTGGTCTACCGGTTGCAGATCTCCTTATGCCCCTGCTGCTGCGTACAGGCTTTCCGGTTTTTTCAGGAGTGACCCTCTTGCTGGTGCGGACATAGTTCATGTTCATCTGTTCCCGGCTCTTCTTCGGGTTCCGGGAGCCCTTCGCCGGGCTGGCTGGCAGGGAAAGCTTTTTGCCTCTGAACACAGCACATTCAACCGGAGACGGGGTACTTTGTGGGGGAGCCTTACAGACAACTTCACATACAGACCGTACAAGAATATTGTTTGTGTCAGTGAAGCGGTCAGAGAAGCTGTTGTAGCATGGAAGCCGTTTCTTCGCAGCAGGGCTGTGGTTATTCCCAATGGAGCAAGGCTTGAATTGTTCCAGAGCTTCGGGAGAGTCGGTTTTCACGACCCGCCGGTGATTCTTTCCGTAGGGCGTCTGACTGCTGCCAAAAATTACAGGCAGGCCCTTGAAGCTGTTGCTCTTCTTGTTTCCGGAACAGAGCATCGGTTTAAATGGCTGATAGCCGGAGATGGCAGCATGAGAACCGAACTGGAGGAGCTTTCCTCTGCTCTGTTTCTTGACGGGCTTGTAGAGTTTCTAGGCACCCGCGAAGACATCCCGCAGTTAATGCATGACGCAGATGTTTTCTTTATTCCATCTACCTGGGAGGGGTTTGGTATAGCAGCAGTAGAGGCCATGGCAGCAGGGTTGCCGGTGGTTGCAGGCAATGTACCGGGATTAAGGGATGTTGTGGGAAACAAAGCTGGCCTGCTGGTGGACCCGGCTTCTTCCACTGAAATGGCTGCAGCACTGGAAAAACTGATCTGTGACCCCGATAAGGCCATGCAGATCGGTTTGTGCGGGCCGGAGAAAGCAGCAGACTATTCTCTGGAAGCCTGTGCCCTGGCTCATATCGATCTTTTCAATAGAGTACTGTAAGTTTCGGTGACCTGCTTCAGTATAGATTGTTTGTTTGCTGATCGAAACAGATCGAATCACCACGAAATACTATTTCAATTGTTTCGTCGCTAAGGCCGTGGGTAACATAGCCGAAGCTGCCTTCTACGATCTGTTCGTCAGTGGTTTCTGCAGTGATATGAAAAGAATCATCGCTTGTGTACACAATGGTGAATTCCGCTTCTTCTTCTGGAGCAAGTGTATGAATTACCCAGGTACTGTCACAGACGGATACTGTTACAGAGCTGTAGATCCGGTCTGAATCATTTCTTACCAGTATTCGATTCTTTTCCCCAATGCATCCTGCAACCCCAAGAATTATTATTGTTGAAATCAGAGTAAGTCTCATTTGATCCCCCTTCTGTCGATTATGCAGAGACCTGAAACAAAGTCAATGTTTCCGCTCTGTACTGCGGAGCGTTTTCGTTGCATAATTGACAACAACATAATAGTGGAGGTACATCTTGATCACTGTCTTTCTTGTCTGTGCAGCGCTTTTTTCAAGTGTCGATATCATTTCTGTTTCCAATGCTCCTGAGGATGACGGGTCTCTTCTTCTTATTGAATTTGATGAGGTGATGGAAACTTCTGACGATAATATAGGGCTGCTTGTTCAGAGGGTT
>JAOZLN010000332.1 GCA_029934845.1 Candidatus Sabulitectum sp. | reverse complement strand
TGATAAGCTATTTATAAACAGACTGGCCGGCTTTGCAGTTGTTCCTCCAATGTTCCCTGTCGCTGGTCCAGGCGGCTTCTACTACGCTGGCAATATTGTAATTGACACATCCGTTGAGGGAGATCTTCCAACAGGAGAAAGCTTTATCGGTCTTTACAGGGGTGGTGTTGAACCGGAGATCATTCTTGCATCTTATCCTCTGGATATCAGCATTGGTGACGACGGAGCTGTAAATGTTGACAATGTGGATGTGGTGTGGGATTCAGACAGCCGTGGAAACCTGTTCTATGCGGTTAGTGATGGCGTCAGTTATGCCATACACGGGGTTACTGCGGAAGGTGAAGAAATACTGGCCATAGAAAAAGAATGGGAGCCGGTTGTCAAAACCGAAGAGGAATTGCAGGAAGAGTTTTATTCAGAAGGTCTTTCAAGATCCGATGAGGGTGAATCCACTGTGAACAGAAATGAACGCACCGATCAGTATCCGTATCACATTGCAATTGACGGAATTTACATTGATGATGAGGATCTTATCTGGGTTGAGCAGGGCTATACAGATGTGCCAACCTTCGAGGTTTACTCAACTGAGGGTGAATTACAAAAAGTAGTTACGATTCCAGAACTGGCTGGAGTCAATCAACTTGTTTACTGTTTCCATCACGGGATGCTTGCATTCGATTTTGGTCCATCCGATTATCCGAAAATATATATTCTTGAGGGTGGAAGCAGCCCACAATAGCAATGATCGACGTTATTGAAGTGGGGAAGTGGTCACAGAAGGAAATCACTGCACTGTGTGATTTGTCTGATTCACTTCCCCATTCGGGTAAACGGTATTTTTCTATATAGTGTGCTTGATAGAGGCCCAGGTTATCTGATCAAGAGAGTTCCCGGTGCCAAATACAGATATGTTATCATATTTTACTGTAAGAAGAGCTTTTTCATCGTTTCCGAAGTTGCAGCAGAAAGCACCCATTCTTCCAGGTCCGGAGTAAAGCGAATTCGTGCAGTTAAGCTGCCACTGTGATGGTTCATCATCAACTGAGCCCTGCCAGATCTTTCCAGATATGGATGTTCCCTCAAGTTCGAACCGTACCCAGTATGTTTCGTTGAATGATAATGGCATTGTGACAGATGTTATCATCTCCGGTCCGGCTGATGTAAGTTTGGAAATGCCGAAAGTATTCTGACTGGGAATGATAACAAGCAGGTACCCGGTGAAGGATGGAATGTAACCCCTGGCAAGAATCCCCGCTCTGAAACAATTCACCGGTGTGATCTGCGCTACAATTGAGTAGTCTGGCGTGCTCATGATACCACCCTGATCACCATTGTGTGATGCTGCTGGAATCCATCCGGAGCCACTGTTTGATAAAACATATTCCTGATCTGTCACGGTGTACTGCGCATTGGCACCGTAACCGGAAGTCCATGCTGACCAGCCGTCTGCATTGCCGTCGCTGAAGTCATCCTCTAAAAGAATTTCTGCATGCAGCATGCTGCTAAAGAAAATCATAAATGATGCAATTAGAACTTTCATATTAACCTCCGTTTTTCAGAGAAGAAGTCGTATTTGCGTGGATACGATTCTTCTCTGGTTCATTTTTTTGCAGGGAATTCGGGCTTTAGAAGTTGTTCAAAAACATATTTCTCGAAAGTGATCAACGGGTCTGCGGTATTTCTGACCTTGAGCGCGATCAAGGCACCCTGCCAGCTGTTTACGATAAAATCTGCAAGTTCCGCTGCATCCATATTCTGAGAGAGAGAGCCCTGATCCATGGCCTGCTGCAGACACTGTGCTATGGGGGACGTTATATCATCAAATACCTTTGTAAGCCTGGCTCTGAATCGGGGATTCAGCGCGGCCATCTCCTGGGATATGTTTCCTATAGGACATCCCGACATTATTTCTTCACTGGTAAAGGTTGTTCTGAAATAGCCAAAAAATGCTTTTAATCGATCCAGAGGTTCAAGATCACTTGAATCTGCATTTGCGAGATCTGCGAATACGGGGATTATAGAGTTGTGAAGATATTCGATAAGTTTGAGTCCAAAAACCTCTTTGGTCTCGAAATAATAATAGAAGGAACCTTTAGGCACGCCTGCTGCATCCAGGATCATCCTCAGACTTGTGTTGTTGAATCCATTCTTTCTAACTAATTTTGCACCCTTTTCAAGAATCAGTTTCTCTGTATCAGCTGTCATCATAATCTCCAATTGTTGGACTGCTCTAAAATAGACCGGTCGACTACAAACGTCAAGTGTGATCTCAGTGTACCCTGCTTTTGGTATATTCACCATAGTATCAGTCAATTTTCCAGGGAAAAAGAAGAACCATGTCAATTCCGGGAAGCTGAAAAATGCAGGTTTACGATCTGGTGCGACCAGTTTTTTGTTATGCATCTTTGCGCCGGATCATTTTGTGCTTAAAATATTCTTACCTTTAATGGAAGGGGATCCGGATGAGAACTGTAATAAACTGGAATGTAGTGGGAATCTTCGTAGTTCTTATTATCGGTTTCGTCGTGGCAGGATTTCTGGTATCGAATGATGCTGAAACTGATGATGGCTATCCGCTGAACATTTTCTTATGGGTAATGGGTGGCTTTTTCAGCCTTAGTATCGTGGTGCTGTTTTTTTTCACAAAAGTATCAAACAAAAGAAGAGCTCACATAGAAGCAACATGGTATGATGCGCCAGCGGAGATACTTGAGGTTTCAGAGACTGGAACATACATAAACAATCAACCAAGGTTGAAGTTTCTTCTGCATGTGAGATCACCGGTACATCCGCCGTGTGATGTGATTCACAAGCAGGTAATTCCACTTACCGCACTGAGCCAGTATACAAAAGGAAATACTATTACGGTAAAAGTGAATCCGGAGAACCCGGAAGATATTCTGCTTGTATGAAGGTATTGACAAATCTCCGGAAATTTATGGAAAAGCAGCACATTTACATTTGCATAGTGGTTGTATGGTCTTCAGTGA
>JAOZLN010000063.1 GCA_029934845.1 Candidatus Sabulitectum sp. | reverse complement strand
GCTTATGAATGGGCAGGAATAACTTGCAAATCTCTGGTTTGATTCTGCTGATGCTCTTGTGGGTGAACATTTTAATGATGTGGTTGCACTGGGCCTTGCTCACTCTGGAACCTTCCGCCATGCCGCTCATTCACAGGACATTCCCTTCTGCGCAATATCAGCTGTAACGGTTGCCCTGCATGGAAGAAAACTGGGGTTTGCAGGCACTCTAACAGCAGAACTTCTTGCTCGCGGTGCAGAAAGAGGTGAAGCCTTCGCCGGGCTTGGAATGTTCGAGCAGGGTTTCTACGACAGACTGGGTTTTGCAAATTATCCCTATACAAGAATTGCTGAATTCAGACCGTCTGAACTGATGCTGTCCGGCTTCTTTTCATCAGATCCGGTCAGGCTGGGAAAGGAGAGCTGGCAGGATATCCACCAGAGCAGAATCAATCGGCTTCGCTACCACGGCTCAGTAAATCTTCCACCAGTTATAACCAGGGCTGATATGGAAATAAACAAAAAAACATTCGCAATCGGTTTCAGAAATAAAAATGGAGAAATGACTCATCATTATGTGGTAAGATCCGTCAAAGGAGAGCATGGACCAATGAGTGTGATCTGGATGGCCTTCCAGACGCCCGGCCAATTCAAAGACATTCTTCTTTCAATTAAATCCTTCGGAGATCAGATAGATATTGTCAGTTTGCAGGAACCTCCTGGGATTCAGTTCCAGTCATTGCTCAGGAAACCCATTTCAACCAATCGTCAAAGTACCGGATCTGCTGGACACAAAGTCGGCATAAGAACAGGCAGCTGGTCCCAGGGAAGAATTCTGGATTTGAGAAAATGCATAGATGGAATGAATTGTGTGGGAAAAGAGTGTAGTTTCAATCTGATCCTGACAGATCCGGTTGAAAAGTACCTCGACTCTTCATTTGAATGGAAAGGGTGCGGCGGAGAGTACACCATCAGATTCTCAAGTGAATCAAATGCTGAACTCGGTATTACTGAGGGACTTCCAGTAATGAAGTGCTCGGTGAATACCTTTTCAAAACTATGGACAGGAACAGCAAAACCTTCTATGCTTCCTTACACAGACAAGATCACAGCACCATCTTCCCTGCTGGAAGAGCTGGACAAAACACTGAATCTTCCAGAACCTTCTTTTGACTGGGATCTATAGTATTCTGCTGTCCCTGAATTCAGGGAGCAATCCACCAATCTGAAGATCCTTTACTGATGGGTTGTTCATATCTCTGTCGGAGAGCACTGGATCGGAAATATCCCACTGAATGTTCAAAGCGGGATCATTCCATGCCACACCCTGTTCATCTCCACCATCGTAGTATCTGTTCACTGCATAGATCAGACTGATATCATCCAGTGCAAGAAAGCCGTGAGCAACTCCCGGAGGAATAAGAAGACAGATTGATTCACTGCTGCATATTTTTACCGCAACAGTATTCATAAAAGTCGGTGAATTAACTCTAAGGTCTGCAAGAACGATCTGAAGAGTACCTGATACAGGAATCCACCAGTCGCTCTGTCTGTGATGAAAATGAAGACCTCTAATTGAACCCTTCACGGAACGGGACAGATTCAGCTGAATTTCATCTCCATAATGAACACCCCCGGGCCATTCGGAACGAAAGACTTCGGTAAAGCTTCCCCTGTTATCCGGGAATGTTCTGCATTGTCTGAATTCAACACCATGGATTTTCCTGGCAAATTGAGCAATATTGAGTGACATGGATTCCTTTCCAGAGTTTCGACTACTGCGCAATTATACAAAAGGGACTACAGATGAAAAAGGAAGAAAGAACAGGCATTATCATCAGAGAGCTGGAAAAGCTCTACACCCATGCGGAATGTATGTTGAAGTATTCCGGGATACCGGAAAGACTTGTAGTGGCTACTATCCTCTCTGCACAAACAACCGATGCGGCAGTAAACAAAGTAACACCCCTGCTGTGGAAAAGGTATTCCACCATGGAGAAACTGTCTTCAGCAGACCTGTCCAGCGTGGAGGAAATACTGAAAACAATCGGTCTTTTCAGGAACAAAGCGAAATTCATAGTAAAAGCTGCGGGATACATGTCAGAATTCGGACTGCGGGATTCCATCGACGAGCTTGTAAAAATACCAGGAGTGGGCAGAAAAACTGCCAATGTCATTATGGGAGAAATATTCGGGAAACCGGCAATCACTGTTGATACACATGTCAAACGTCTTTCTGGAAGACTGGGTTTAACAGAAGAAACAGATCCTGCAAAAATAGAGTTCGCTTTGAAAAAAATAATTCCCGAGACAGAGCAGACCATATTCTGTCACCGGCTGATAACCCACGGCAGGCAGATATGCAAAGCTCGAAAACCTCTCTGCTCAGCCTGTACACTCCGTGATATCTGCCCTTATTCAGAAAAAGGGAGCCGGTGAAACCGACCCCCTTTTAAAACTATCACATAGAAAGAACTAGTCCATATCGGAGAGTTCTACACTCCAGTAGAAACCATCCTCATCAACCCATACTTCCCATAAGGTATACACATCATCATCTTCATCTACACATTTGAAATCATAATAGTGTCCTGCAGGGACATAGAAAGTCAAGCTCTCGCCTGGATCAAGAAGGTCTGAGCCAAGACGATCGTCACCCCATGGAGAATCGCTTGGATCACCGTAAACATACCAGATAGTCCAGCTGCCAAGATCGTTCTCTATTGTGATCGGTGCCATTCCTCCACTGGAAGATCCAACGGAAGCACTGCTTCCCCAGTCCTGTTCGCCAAGGTCGCTGAGACTAACATACAGATCAACTGTTCCGCTCACATCAACATTCCAGAATATGTACTCGTCGCCATCTTCATCTTCGATCTTTATATCATATGTACCGTTGTTAAGACGAAATGACCTGGTGTTTCCGGGACTGATGGTCTCGCTTGAACCCAACTGGTCATCACCCCAGGAATCTGAGGATGAAAGCGAGATATTCACATAGTAGAACGCGTAGCTTCCAGTATCATTCGTGATCTCAAGTCGGCCGGCAAAAGAAGCTGCGGCACAGATCAGCATAAGGATAAACAAAATTCTTTTCAAGACATTCCTCCCAGTTTCTTCAGCATTTTCTGCTGAACCCCGATCGAATAGAACACCCGACCTTCTTCCAGATAATTCTTCAACAGTACTCCGATGTCAATCCCCTGAACATACTTTCTACACCGGACAACTGACCCCTATTCCATATTATATTATCTGCAACCAATTGTAACGAAAGAGGAAAACGATGAAAGTGCTTTATACTTCAACTGATACAGGTGTTGATAAGGCCGTGGACAGACTGTTGAACAACTTTAACTGGCGTGATCTTCTTCCCGAAGGCAAAGATGTACTTATCAAGGTAAATCTTACATGGGACTATCTGCGCCCTGGAGTAAACACATCCCCCTGGGTTGTTGAGGCTCTCTGCAAGCGTTTGAAAGAACACACCGGACAGATCTATCTGGGTGAATCCAGTCAAATTCTGGTAAATGCCTCAAAAGCACTTCGTGTTCAACGGATGGACGCAGTTGTAAAACGACAGGGGTTGATCTGGCACAACTTCAGTGATAATCCATGGAAAGAAGTCACAGTGAACGGATTGACATTCGGTATTCCCGAGATCTGCACGAAGATGCCCGTGATCTCTGTGCCTGTGGTTAAAACCCATTACCGTTCAGTTATATCTGTTGCAATGAAACACCTTTACGGGTGTTTGAACGATGGAAGACACAATTACCATTACAAACTTTCTGATTACATGGTTGCGGTTAATAAAGCGATCCCGGTAAAGTTCATACTCGCTGACGGCACAGTAAGCCTGGAGGGTTCCGGGCCAAAACCGGGGATTCCGAAACAGACAGATTTCATTGCTCTTTCCACAGATCCCGTATCTATGGACTATTCCATATCAAAGGTAATGGGTATTGATCCCTTAACAGTTGAGAGTATCCAGAAAGGAAACGGTGAAGCTGGTTCCTGTAACGAAGTGGAAAATGTATGCATTCCCCCTCTTGAAAAAGTTCCTTCTTTCAGCTTCAAACCTGCAGAACCCAACTTTGTTGCCCGTGTAGAGAAAAAGATCCGGGGAAAGAGGAAACAGCAGGGATCACCTAAAGATGGTCCCTTTATCGGCGTAATGAAAGCCGGTGCAAAGCACTGGTACAATCTATCTTACTCCTTGTTCGGCCAGAAGAAAGAAGCCGAAGAATGGAAGAAGAGCCTTCCCTACGGCCCTCAGTGGCTTGGTGAACCGGAGGAAAAATGAATTTTGCCGGACAGGCGAGAATGGGCATAGGCGCCCTTAAATGCAAATTTGGTGCAAAGATCCCGCTGAATGTAATGGTTTCTGTCACAGACCACTGCCCCAGCAGATGCTCATACTGCCAGATCCCGTTGCGGTGCAGACCGGATATCTCAACAGATCAGTGGAAAGATATTTTCAGACAGATGGCCGAAGCTGGTACAATGCGTATAGGCGTGTGGGGTGGCGAACCTCTTGCAAGAGCCGATATTGTTGAACTTTGCGCATATGCACGAGAGCTTGGAATGTATGTAAGCCTTGATTCCAACGGCTACCTGATACCATCAAGACCGGAAATACTTGATAATATTGATCATCTGGTCCTTTCTTACGACGGTCCGGAAGAAGCACATGACAAGAACCGTGAAGAAGGAAGCTGGAAAAAAGTAATGGCAGCATTTGCAGCTGCTTCCGGTAAAGTAAGACTCTGGTCTATATCAGTGCTGACAAAAAACAATATTCACCATCTGGACCACATAATGGCCACTGCAGAGAAATTTGGCTTTATGACCACATTCCAGACACTTCATCACAACGATACTCTCGGTGGAAATACCTCTGATATGATGCCGACTGCAGAAGAATACTCAAAAGCATTCAAGAAACTTATTGAGATGAAAAAGGCAGGTGCGCCTATTCTTCTAAGCAACAGTTACCTTAACGCTGCTTCAAGGTGGAAAGACTATTCTAAAACAAGAATTCCTGAACGATTTTATGGTCCGTCATGCAAGGCTGGCAGAGCTTACTGCAACATTGATGTTGATGGAACCGTTTACCCCTGCTCTCTTCTGATCGGGGAATATGAAGGGGCAATGAACGCCCTTGAAGACGGCTTTCAAAAGGCATTCCTGAATCTCAGTAAAAGAGATCTTCCCTGCAATGCCTGCACTGCTTCCTGCTATCCAGAGTACAATTATCTTTATTCGCTAAACATTCCAGTAGCCCTCGACTGGGTTAAGGGAGTGAAAAGAACCGACAAACTTCTTCTCAAAATGAAAAGAACTGGAGACTAACATGCCGGCTCTGCCCGAGTACAAAACAAGAGTTCTGCTGGAAAACCACGGCGTACCGCTGGTTCCCGCTGTTTTCCATAATGTAATGCCTGAGATTCTTCCTGAACCTGTGGTTTTCCTTAAAGCTCAGATACCAGGCGCCACCAGCCGGGCTGGAAGAGGTCTTGTAAGAAAAGCCTCAACAACTGAAGAGATTTCAAACGGTCTTGCGGAGCTGCTTGCAGAGGAAAACTGTCAGGGTGTTCTTGCTGCCCAGGCTGTAGATATTAAAAAAGAGTACTATGCTGCATGCCTTCTTGATTTCGGTGATGGAGAAAATCTGCCAGGTGGAGTAATTCTTTTCAGCCCTGATGGTGGAACTGGAATTGAAGGAAGAACAGATTCATTGTTAAAAATACATTTCAGCCTTCTTAATCCTCCATCTGGAAATGATATCGAAAAAGAACTCGAAGGTATTCCTAACTCACCTGAACTGGCTGATTTCTTGCAGAAAATGACAAGTACCTTTATCGGGTACAAGCTCACTGTCCTTGAAACCAACCCCATTGCAGTTCTTGAGGATGGCTCTCACATAGCTGTGGATTGTCGTGCGGAGTTTGAGAAACACGCTGTTTCAAAAAAACATGCGGAACTCTTCAAGGTTCCCGAAAGCACTGTGGATGACAGCACGCCTCTGGAAAAAATTGTTGAGACCATAAATGCTATGGACCCTGCTGGAACAGGTTTCTTCCGGGCATCAAGAGAAAAAGTCCCGGTTGGAACAATTGCTGTAGCAACAAATCTCTGCGGCGGCGGAGGGAAGATGCTGTGGGAAATGACAACTGGTGGCCGAAATGACATTTTCTCACTGAACGAAAGTGACACCTCCGGTGGCTTGAGCGGATTTAAAAGCTACAGGATCTTAAGAGCAATCATGAGCCAGCCCGAAGCTCAGGTGCTGATCCTTACTGGAAGCGGAATGGCATTCCAGAATCAGTACCACCTGGCTTCTGCAGTGTGGAAAGCTCTCCGGGAATCCGCAACGCCTCTTCCCTGCCTGCTTCGCTTCGGAGGAACTGATCAGGAGAAAGCAATGGAACTGATGAATACAGTAGCAGAAACCCTTCAAGTGCAGATAAAAACCTTCAGACCTGAGATTTTTCCCAATGCCATGGTTGAACACCTTAGCGATATTGCAACTGATCGCAGGATCAAACAGGAATTTTCGCCGGAGGCAGGAGAAGTTGCCTTTGAAATAGATACACCGCCTGCAAGATTTGTCTATCATCCGGAAAAGAACCCGGACAATATTGAACCCCTTTGCATAAATGAATGTCCCACAGGTTTCCTGCAGTGGAACAATAACAGAATTACTTCAAATCCTGAAGCAAAATGCATCGGCTGCCTTGTCTGCGAGACGGTTTCTCTTTTAAGGGGCAACGGCGAACTGACCATCGAGCTTGATCTTCCAGGGGAGGTGCTCTAATGGCTGGAATACTCAAATATCTCTGCGACATAGATACTCCTGAAGTTCTGGTGTTCGGCATTACCGGTCGCCAGGGCAAAAGCAGATCAAGACTTATGAGGGGCTTCGGAACGAAAATAGTTGCAGGCACAACTCCTGGCAAAGGCGGCCAGGAAGTGGATGGTGTTCCAGTATACAACACAGCATCAGATGCAGTATCCGCCCATCCGGAGATAAACAGCGCTGTTTTCTTCGTGCCTGCAGGTGCCATAGCAAAAGCAGCTTTTGACGCAATGGATGCCGGAATAAAATTCCTTGTTCTTACAGCAGACGGAGTTGCTACTCAGGATTCTATAAAGATCAAAGAAAAAGCACACGAGACCGGTGCAAAATGCCTTGGCCCGAACACAGTTGGAATGCTTGATACCCATGGATACCTTTTTGGCTTGATCGGCGGCAAAGCTTCCTGGGCGAAAAAGAACTACCTTCCCGGTAAAGTTGGCGTTATCAGCCGGTCCGGTGGGCTCAGCCAGCTGCTTGCCGCATTTCACTGTCGCCCCTACCTGCCTGGCCCCAGACCTGATGGTTCGTTCGGCCCTTTGTGGAAAGAAGACTATCCCGGACTTTCGGCAGTTCTGTGCGTAGGCGGTGACCCCGTTCCGGGTATTACCCTTCTGGATGCTGCAAGGGCATTTGAAGCCGATCCCAGAACAAGGGTGATGGCTATCTATGCTGAAACGGGAACTACCCAGGAGAACGATCTTGCTCGGGCAATTGAGAACGCTGAGATAAATAATCCGGTTGTTGTAATCCTGGGTGGTAAATACACTGAAGCCGGGGTAGCTCAGAGCCACGCAGGTGCAATGATCAGAAACGAAAACGAAACCTATGCAGCCAAAAAGCAGGCTCTGGAAAATGCAGGGGTAAAAGTAGTAGACAGACCCGATTCCGTCTTCGCTGCAACTGCTGAATTCCTTAAGTGATCTTTCTCTTTTCAGACCGGGGGGACGGCTATGCCGTTCCCCTTTTTTCGTGCCCTCTACCTTTGCCTTAATTGTCATGATTGTAACACAAGCGGGAACCAGCTTGTCCTGTTTCTAAGATCAACAGAAGGGAAACCACTATGAAATATCTGATCTTATTAGCAGCTTTTTTGTTTATCGTCGGTTGCGGAGAGCCTCAATCTCAAGTGGACAACGGGGATACAGACGACACCGCAGTGGAAACCGTAACCATGTTTAAGACCGATTCCATAGGTGTAGAGCTTGGGGATTCTACACAGATGTTTGGGGCAATTGAGGGGATAGTAACAGGCTCTGACGGCAACATCGCAGTTCTGGACAGAGCGGCATGCTGCATCAAGATCTTTTCACCCAGGGGAGAATTCCTGAGACAGATCAGCCGTGAGGGAAATGGTCCAGGTGAATTGGTAAGTGCTGCTTTCCTTACTATAACAGAGAACGGCACACTGATCCTTACCGGTGATGGGTCAGAAACACTTGGCATTCATGCATTTGACTATTACACAGGTGAATGGCTCGGATCTGAACCTTCGTTTGGTTCTCCCCCTACCTGCCTGGAAGGAGCCGGTGGGAAAACATACATGAGAAAGTTCCTGGACATCGAAGTTGTAAACGGAGAACCTATGATTTTGATTCAGATCACCCTGAATGAAATCGGAGCTGAAGAACCACTGGTTGTTTTCCATGAAGAACGCATACCATTCGATCCTCAGGATATGAGCGCAATAATCAGCCTGGTATGGTTCGGGTACGATCTTGCCTGTGATTTTTCCGGAAGGTTCTACATAGCCCCCAGATCAACTGAAGAGGCAATTGTATACGCATACGATCAAAACGGTGCGGAACTCTTCACGATAGAACTTGATCTGGAGCCTGTGGAAAGGAATGCAGAAGAACTGGAGACAGAAAGACTTGTTCTTGTTGCAAAGGCCATAGCAATGGATGATGCAGAAGTAATCTCCACCCTTGAAGCAGACCCGTACAAGCCGATGATAAGGGGAATAGAAACAGACACAGAGGGGAACCTCTGGGTTCTTCTTGGCGGAGCGGCACAGCCCACATTCGAAGTATTCAATTCTTCAGGTGAGTATCTTCAAAGAGTTATTCTGGAAGGCCAGCAGGCTGACGGGCATTCCTGGAACTTCAACTTCAGTAATGGCAATATCCTTGCATATGCTGAAGATCCGGAGGAAGGATTCCAGAAAATATGGCAGCTCGATGTAGAATAGATCAGCGAACCAAGGAAAATCCCGGTTCTTCCGGGATTCTTTATTCCCAGAAGAATTGGCCGGAAATAATGTAACCGTGATTCATACGACACACAGGAGAAGCAGAGAAAACTGTAATAGAGTAATCGTCGCTATAGTTCGGGGTGACAACTGCTATGATATAGTAGTTCCTTCCCAGCGGACATTTTAGTTTTGCAGGTATGTAATCTCCAGGAAATTGATCGGCAAGACCGTAGAAAGTTCTTTCAGGAACACCGTTATCTGCAATGGCAACAGTAATTCCCTCAACGATCAATCTCTGACTTGAACGACAATTAGCCTGCATCGCACTGGCGGAAACATCCTGAAACTTGGGAATGGCAATGGCGGCAAGAATACCGATAATAACAACAACGATCATTAACTCAATCAGTGTAAATCCTTGTTTCATAGCTGCCACCACTTCTTTTCCTACTGATCCCAGTAAAATCTGCCGTTCCAGATGTAGCCGTGAACCGGCCAGCAATCACTGTCCGAGGCCCAGGAACAGATCTGGTACATATCGCTGTTCCTGGATTTGTAAACCTGAAAAGCATATCTCCCATTACCCTCAAGGCATCTGAGATTCTGCGGCACATAACCGTCAAGATAGTAATCAACCCAGACGGCTCTGTTAATTACGGGGTATTCTCCGTTGTCAGCGAAGTACGCATTGAGCCCCTCGACCACAAGTCTTTGATTTGATCGGCAGGCAGCCTTTTTTGCACTTGCAGAAACATCCTGAAACTTGGGAATGGCAATGGCGGCAAGAATACCGATAATAACAA
>JAOZLN010000331.1 GCA_029934845.1 Candidatus Sabulitectum sp. | reverse complement strand
ACCGATGAAGACAAGAGAGAAAGAGGAAGCCCGGGCAAAAACCCGGGCTTCTTTCTGTACTTTTACCTGTTGCTAGCGCAGACTCTGAGCCTTAGCCATAGCTTCCATGGCCTGACTGTTCCGGCCAAGGGTGCTGTAGGTCTGGGCAAGGTACTCGTAGTAATCAGCATTGTCACCGTCATACTCGATGGCGTTAAGCAGTGCCTGAAGAGCGTCGCTGTCTTCTTCCAGGCGAATGTAGTTTGCATACATCATATACCATGCATTGGCGTACTCGTCATTGGTCAGTTCATCCATAACAGTAAGCTGTTCCATAACACTAAGGGATTCGTTGTACTGTTCCATTATGAAGTGAGCATGACCTATCATGGCAAGTACCTGGTAGGTGTTACCCATCTGTGCTCTGCACTCTTCAAGGGCGGCAATACCTTCATCAAATCTTTCCATCTCGATGAAAGTGAAACCTCTTGTAAGAAGAACGCCGGCTTTCATGTCCGCAGCATCTTCCTGATCGATCCAACCCTCTTCCACACCTGTATCAATAGCAACAAGAGCATCATCATAAATTGAGAGTGCTGCATCGTACTGCTCGGAGAGAATATAGAACTCTGCAAGACCAGTCATAAGATCAGCGCTGGAAGGATCGATTTCAAGCCCTCTTGTGTAAGCAGCAACAGCCTCAGCCATGTAATCAGCTGCAACTGCCTCATCTTCGCTGTTCATGTAGAGGTTCTTCAGGATGGCACCGGTGTTGTAGGTTGAAAGAACAACACTGTGTACCATGTTGTCCAGTTCAGTGTTGAGCTGATCAATCCATGCGGGATCAGTAGACTCTTCAATACTTCCTCTGATAACGTCCATCTGTGCAACTGCAATATCTATGGAACTTTCAAATCTTGTTATTGCCTCATCGTAGTTGTGTTCGTTAAGAGCAATGTCGCCAAGCATCTGATCAAACTCAGGACGATCGGGAACAATGGCTCCACCGGTTTCAAGCATGCTGATGGCTTCTTCAATTCTTCCTTCTTCAGCATAACCAGCAGCTGTGTTGTAGAACGCAGGCCAGTAATTTCTCATGTTTTCTGCCATAAGAGGATCGAGTTCGTAAGCCCTCACGAAAGAAACAGCAGCTTCGTCCCATACGCGCATCATGGTGTATGCTCTAGCCCTCCAGTACCATACCTCGGGGTTGGAACCCTCACCATTGGCAATTACGCTGTCAGCAAGCTGAATAGCATCATTGTATTCACTGTTCTGTATATGGACCTTGATACCTGTAACTGCAGGAGATGAACAGCCGGCAATTACCAGAAGCCCAGCCACTGCTATAACCAAAAGTTTTGCGAGATTCAAATCAATCCTCCATTCGGACAATATTAAGATTACCGGAAAAAATGCCTTAAAAACATCGTATGGGAAAATATGTCTGTAAGACACAAAAAACAAAAACATATGTCTTAACCCACATCATGAAGAAATCTGCTTCATAAAGGTTGCAAAGTCAACTCTTATCCCCCTTGACTGCAGGCTGTGTTCCTTGCAGAGTAAGCAGTTACAAGGGGGTAAACACTGAATTGTTTTCTGGTTCCATTTTTGTTGCTTCGAGGGGTTATCTCGATTCTCCCGTTTCAGGGAGAATGCATTGTTCATGAGCCCGGGGAAAGGGTTGCTCTTGTAAGCAAAGAGCAGCAGATCATTGTATTTCTTGATGACGGACAGGAAGCTAATCTGGCACTGGTTTCCACCGGCAGATCTACCAGATACGCTACCCCAAGCGGTGACTTCGAGGTTCTTTACAAAAGGTGGAGCCCTGTCTCAAGCATATACCGGGTTCATATGCCCTACTGGCAGTGTATAGTGGATTCAGGCGCAATTGGTCTTCACCAGGCCTCTCCATCTGTGGAGCACAGGCTGGGTGAACCGCTTTCACACGGATGTATCCGTCTGGGCTTCTTCACAGCCAGATGGGCGTACTTCTGGCTTCCTGTTGGTGCAAAAGTAATAGTCAGGTAAGAATTCAAGACAAAAGTTCGATCATCTTATCTCAGTGTTCGTGGGGAATGCCCTTGATATGTAAAGTCAGATGATCCTTGTCGTCCAGTTCGTCCAGCCAGCCGTAGTTCGCATCACTCTTGTTATCAAGATCTTTTATATAGGGCTTTACGTCCAGCAGCGGTGTTCCATCAAAAACATCGATTCCTGAGATGAAGATCATATTTTCTCTTATCTCTTTTATGCGAACTACGCTCAAGCCAATTGGATTGGGTCTGACAGGGGAACGACTGGAAAAAAGACCAACCTTTTTCCCCTTTGCCCAGGGGGGAGAAACCACCATTTCTGCCCTGCCCTGTGCTTGATGAGCATAAAACAGAACATAGGCGTAACTGAATTTTGACAGATCATTCAGACCATCAACATAATCCCCGTGAATCTCAATAAAAAAACTATCCTCTTCCTGATCAACAGGCTGATAGGGTGCGTTGTTGTAATAGGGGGTTCGGATGGTTCCAATCTGTTTGAATGTAATAAAGGCTTCTTTCATATCATGCTGCTCATACAAGATCAGGCTGCATTTTCTCAAGACTTGCAACAACTTCTTTTATCTTCTGTGAACTGTTATCAGCCATTACAAGAATTGCCTTGTCTGTGGAAACAACACTCACATTGTTCAGTCCAACGATCACGGTAAGCCTGCCGGTCTCATCGAAAACAAGACTGTTCTCCGAGTTGATCTTTAAGCTCTCACCTCTTTTAACACCTGCACCTCTGGCTCCAGGCCAGTCACCAATATCACTCCACTCGAACAAGGCAGGCACTACCACTGCTTTGTCTGTTTTCTCCATTATGCCGTAGTCGATCGACTGCGATTCCAGGGCAGAGTATTCCTGCATGGACGGAGAGGTTGTATCCGGCAGCTGCTGTATGTCTCTGTAGAGATCCGGCATGTATTTCCGGAACTCTTCCAGAAAGCTGTCAACTTCCCAGATAAACATTCCCGAATTCCAGAGA
>JAOZLN010000330.1 GCA_029934845.1 Candidatus Sabulitectum sp. | reverse complement strand
TCCTCAAGAGTCTGCATAAATGCTCCTGTCCCGCATTTTACATCAAAAACACGAATATCCGGGTTCTCGGCCAGTTTTTTTGAAAGAATACTCGCACAAATAAGCGGAATTGAGGTTACAGTGGAAGTGGCATCCCGAAGCGAATAAAGAACTCTGTCGGCCGGGGCAAGCTCATCGGTCTGCCCTATCATGCAAACTCCCAGTTCTGCCACCTGCTCCTGGAACTGATCCAGAGACAGATTCACGCTAAATCCGGGAATCGATTCAAGTTTATCCAGGGTTCCCCCTGTGTGCCCCAGACCCCTTCCGCTGATCATAGGAACTCTTATTCCAAGCGATGCAGCAAGAGGAGCAAGTATGAGAGACATTTTGTCTCCTACGCCACCGGTACTGTGTTTATCGCCCAGAGGAGCTAAAGATCTATCCCACTGAACAACAGTACCACTGTCACGCATGGCCATTGTAAGAGCAAGCGTTTCACTGGGATCAAGACCGTTGATAAAAGCCGCCATAAGAAAAGCACTGGCCTGGTAGGAAGTAACTGTTCCATCAGCGATACCTGAAGCGAATTTGTACAGATCATCGCTTGAAAGAGACTTCTTATCTCTTTTCATTCTGAGTATATCGGTTATCAGAACCACGGGATAATTTCCTTCACGTCAAGAAGATCAAGAGCGGAAACAGTGGCAGCAGCAATGAAAAGCGCCCAGAGTATCCAGAAGATAGGACCTTTCTTCGGTGATTTTAAACCATCCAGAAACTCTCCAACTGAAAGGGCTTCTTCAACAATATCAGGATGCCTGATCTCGTCATAACTGAAGATCATCTTCTTCTTCAGCAGAGCTCTTATTTTCTTCACAGATTCAATTGTCATTTCCGAATTTCCTGAAACAACAGTGTATGGCATGTTCTCTGCTTTGGCATCTTCAGGAACATCTTCAGAAACATCTTCAGGATCTTTCTCAGCTATTTCAACGATCTCACTGAAGTGCACACCCGGCTTAACTGCTTCTTCTCCCTCTTTGGGCGGAACGGGCTTTTCCCTGTGGGAAACAATTTCCGGACCCTTTTCCGGCATCTGGGGAAGATATTCCTCTTCTACCCGACCGTGTGCAGCAGCAGGCCAGTCTTCAAGGTCAAAAAGCCCGCAGCTGCTCACAGGCTCCCAGTCTTTTCCCTTAATCGATATCTCTGCTTCAACTGGGATCCGTGATTCTTTTATCCATTTGCGTATGGTTCCAGTATCAGAGGCAGTAAACTCTCGTCCGTCAATTCTAATAACAGGGTAATCTGTTCCCTGTACCCGGAATTCGCGAAGATTTGAAGCCAGAGCAGGAAGAGCATTGGCCTTAACACCCCCTGGGGGAGTTCTTGGACCCTCGACCACTGCATCATCTGTGATTCGACCCTCTTCCGCCCATTTGACCACAGTTTCAAACCTGGAGGTTTGAAAAACTCCGGTACCCATGGTAACCACCCACTGATTATCTGGATCAAGAATCGAGGCAAATGCAGGTTCTTTAAGAACTGAAACCCATTCTTCAGAGCCCGCTGGTCGGAAACTGTCCTCTCCAGTTACTCTGGATTCGAGTATCCAGTTCTTCAATTGATCAAAATCGGAGGCTCTGTGAATCTTACCGCAATGTTTCAGCTCGTAGGCACCACTTCCATTACCGGACATTCTCACCCTCCTGTTAATCCTTCTTAAAAAAGCACTAATCATCCCTAATAGCTTGCTGAAGCCCTCTTGTCAACTCTATTGAACAGAAACAGCACCATCAAATATAAGAGTATCCGCAACCGCCTCTGAAACAACTGATGAGTCAAGCCATCCCCTGTCACCACATATAGTTAGAAGCCTTTCCACATAAGACTTCCAGTGAGATGGAAGCACACCCTGCACGGCATATCTGTGATACAGCCTGGGGCCAGGCAGTATAGACACCAGAAAAGCCACCTCTCTGGCTGACAGATCGGATGCATTCTCATTAAAATAATACATTGCTGCTGAATTAAATCCAAACACTCCCGGTCCAAGTTCCACAATGTTTGCGTAGATCTCCAGAATTCTGTTCTTTGACAACCAGCGTTCAATTCGCCATGTCAGAAAAACTTCCTGCATTTTTCTTGAAAGAGTCTTCTCTCTGCCAAGAAACAAATTCTTCGCAAGCTGCATTGATATTGTAGACCCTCCTCTGACAAATCTTCCCTGTGCCATATTGGCTCTGATCGAGTTCCGTATATGGTATTCGCTAAAACCGCTATGCTGCCGGAACGAAGCATCTTCAGCGCAGCGAAGCAGTGGTTCAAAACTGGAGGGAAGAGAATCAAAGAATACAAAATCAGGATTGGTCAAAGTATCAAGACCAACACGGACACGATTTCCCCATGAGTCGCACATCAAACAATCTGCCCCGGTGTAGTCTCTTATCCTTCCGAATGTTATGGGGCTGTAACCCACAGTCAGCTTCGAAGCGTCAACAGCAATTTCGACATCACTGCTGTCCGGATAATCCCAGTCCAGCACAAGCTCAGTGAACAGAGACAACTCTCCTCCCAGAGAAAGTCCTCTTAGATCTCCCAGAAGCTCTGGAGGTATGGACGCAGTAATGGCTTCCCCGGAAATAGCATTGCCGGACAGAACAAGAGTCAGCTTTCTCCGCTCTCCCCACAGGCAGGCAAGATTAAAACCCAGTTCCAGTTCGTTGGCGAGAACAGTACCGGTATCAATAACAAGAAGAGAGGATTCTGGCACAACATAACCATGGCACGATAATGCTGCATCCAGAGAAAATGTATCTGGAGCAACCGCAGTACTCCATATGGAAAGACTGTCAAATTGAAGATCTGATGCAAAAAAGATCGTGTCATTGCCTGGAAAACTTACAGACAGGGATCCAGCAGGAACAGCAGTCATTACTGCCCCGGAAGAAAGAGTGTCCAGAAAAGCCATCGCCGGGCCTGCGACCTGGGAAAAATCCATGCTGAAACTTGCAAAAGGCTGGCCTTCCTGCAGCATGTACTCA
>JAOZLN010000329.1:745-3032 GCA_029934845.1 Candidatus Sabulitectum sp. | reverse complement strand
TCTTGATGGAACCCCAGGAGTTCTGTTCAAGTGCCTGGAAAAAGTCGGCAGAAACCTCAAGAACATCAGTTCGTCCCCAGTACTGATCGCTGTCCCATACATTTTCATACCATGACCAGGTATCTACGCCATTGAAGTCGACCTGTCCACCGTTACCGGTGACATCATAACCGATGCAGAAGTATACGCCATCAGGGATAACGATGTTTTCAGCACTGATATCAACATAGGTGTATGTAATTGGAGGGAAAGTATCAGGTGCAGGATCAACAGGGGTAAAAGCACCAGAGTAGTCTGCTGTGCTTGCCTCGCCGGCAGGAGGGTTCAGAGCACCAACATCAGTCCATACCAGCCAGCCGTCGTCACTTGTTGCTGGTCCGCAGCAGGGAAACCCAAGATCAGTAAGAACAATATCGTTGCCGGAGTCATTAAGAATTGGAACAACGAACCATTCTCCCCATCCTGTTGAAGATCCACCTGTTGTAGGTACAGTGCCCATGGCACCACCCGAGTTGTACTCAAAATCTGCAGCTCCTGCCATTACGGCAAGTACAAGCAGAGCTGAAAGAAAGTTTCTCATTTGCTAAATCCTTTCTAAGTGTGAAACGGTAAGTGAACTATAAATACACGGCATACCGGTTTTCTCTTTATAAACAAAACCTGAAGCACCCAAGTATTACCAAACCGGAATGTGGTGTTAATACATATACAGGCTACTGACTTCCTGATAATTATGTTATTGTCAGGCATATTGTAGACCCCTTTAACCATGCAGAGGCGGTGTTCAGTGAGATCCTCGGTTCTTTTTTTGTTGCTATTGTTTGCAGCTGTATCATATTCAGAACAGTGCGTATGGAATGGCGTCGGCAGGGTTGTTGCTGTAGGCGACGTTCATGGTGACCTGGGGCAGTTCACCAGGATACTACAGGGAGCAGATCTTGTTGACGGTGATATGAACTGGATCGGGGGAAAGACTCACCTGGTTCAGGTAGGGGATGTTCTGGACAGAGGACCGGATTCAAGAGCAATAATGGATTTGATCATGGTGCTTGAACAACAGGCTTCTCTGCAGGGCGGGTATGTGCACTTCCTTCTTGGCAACCATGAAGTGATGCTGATGAAAACTGACTTGAGGTATGTACATCAGGGTGAGATACTCTCATACGGTGGCCTGAAGGAAATGGTCCGAGCCCTGCGACCAGACGGGGAGTACGGTGGATGGCTTGCTGAGCACAACACCGCTATACGGATAAACAATGCTCTTTTTGTTCATGCAGGAATTTCCGAAGACTACGCTTCAGTTCCTGCTGACTCCATCAACGAACTTGTCAGATGTGAAATAGCAAGGGGCTGGACAGAACCTTCCGGTATTCTTTCAAGTACCGGCCCTGTCTGGTTCAGAGGTCTGGCCAGTGACAGAGGAAGTGCCATACTCCGGGTACTGGAGGAAACCCTTGAGACAAATGCTGCGGATTTCATCGTTATAGGACACACTGTAAGTATTGAGGGAATCGCAACACGATTCAGTGGCAGAGTTGTTATGATAGACACAGGAATGTCGGAGTGTTACGGAGGAGCGGCTCAGTATCTTGAACTGGATCAGAGGGGTTACAAGGTACATATCCCGTGAAGTGCAGGTCAACTTGGTTATAGGGATCGGTATTGATACAGTGGATGTTGTTTCTTTCAGGAAGCGACTTGATGATCGGCTTATTCAAGAGCTTTTTCTTCCCATGGAAATAGAGTATTGCCGGTCTCAGGTGAGATACTGGGAAAACTTCGCAGCAAGGTTCGCAGCAAAGGAAGCTGTATTCAAAGCACTTGGAGCAGGGCTTTCCTCCGGGCTCCGTTTCCGTGATGTTGAGATAGTAAAAAATTCTGAGACTGGGAGTATTTCAATAAGGCTGCATGGTAAAGCTCTTGCGGCTCAAATGGAGAAAAGAATAGAGAGGGTTCTTGTGTCTGTTTCGCACACAAGAATGCGTGCAGTTGCCATAGTAATTGCAGAAGATAAATCAGTATAGACATTGGTGTGGATTTCGGTTATTTGTACCAGATATACAGCTTGCAGGATGTCAACAATAAGTTCGGCGGAGAACTCCTTTTCAGGGGAACTCCAGGGAATTGAGAGGAGCGATCTTGAGTAATATCGGGTCTTATGAAAAAAGAAGAGAGAACTTCAGCTGGGACATAGCCAAAGAGGTTCTCAACTGGAAAGAGGGCGAGATACTGAACATCGGCGCCATGTGCTCCGACAGGATCTGTGCCCAGGGTAAGGGCGAGAAGA
>JAOZLN010000329.1:0-735 GCA_029934845.1 Candidatus Sabulitectum sp. | reverse complement strand
CTACATTCAATGATCTTAGAGTGCTTTCGAATGGATTTGCCAGGTTTCTTAAGGAGCTTGGAGTGGAACCCGGAGAAAAAGTCTGTTTGTTCATGGACAAAATCCCCGAACTCTATGTTTCTTTCCTCGGTGTTCTGAAAATGGGTGCTGTTGCTCAGCCACTTTTCTCTGCTTTTGGTGATGAGTCGCTGGAAGTAAGACTTTTAAGTGCTGACACCAAGGTTATCTTCACAACACGCAAGCATGTGAAGAAGGTTCGCAAGATACAGGACAGACTTCCTGCACTTGAAAAGATAGTTGTTGTGGAGGGCAATCCCAACAAGCTCAGAGATGAAGAGATCTATTTCAGCATGGAGGATTTCCGCACTGAAGATTTTACTGCCTACGAATCCGGTCCGGATACTCCATCTGTGCTTCACTACACATCGGGAACCACCGGACAGCCCAAGGGTGCTCAGCATGGTCATGGATCCGTATGGGGGCAGGCACTTACCACCTCATGGGTACTTGATCTGAAGGATGACGATATCTACTGGTGTACAGCCGATCCAGGCTGGGTAACCGGCACAAGCTATGGGATTATCGGCCCGTGGAGTCTTGGTGTAACTCAGTGCGTACTTGATTCCGGGTTTACATCAGCTGCCTGGTATCAGTTCATACAGGACAACAAAGTTACAGTTTGGTACTCGGCTCCTACTGCCATCAGATCTCTTATGCGAGATGGTGAGGAACTTG
>JAOZLN010000328.1 GCA_029934845.1 Candidatus Sabulitectum sp. | reverse complement strand
GCGAGAATCTGTTGTGGTTACAGCGAATACAGGGCTTTCATTTCTTTTACACGACCCCGTAATCGATGACTTGTGGCAATTCACAAATCTTTATTGAACAGTGCCTAAAAAACAGTCGATCTTCCGTTTAAAGAAGATCGACTGTTAATTGTTTATCAGACCGCAATCCCGAATTAGATTGAATACTTGGCTTTGATTTCTTTAACGCGCTCTCTTAGCCGAGGGCCTGTAGCCATCACAAACCGGCACTGGGCATCTCCCATGGCTTTGCATGTGATCTCTTTTGCCTCCAGTTTTAAACCGAAAGCTTCAGAGCACCATCCTGCGGAGTATCCTGCATTCAGGAAATCAACAGGTTTGTTTGTGGATATGCCTGCATTAAGATGAGCTTCGGCTTCGTATGAATTGGGGTGGTCATAGACAAGAAGGTAATCATCATTGGGTACAGGGACGCTGTCTGGAAGAATGGTTACATTTGCATATCCACCCAGAGCGAAAGAAACCGGTCCCATTGCAAGTCTCTGTGCCGGATCCTGAATTCCAGTCTTCTTGAAGTAGAATTTGGCATCAGCTGCGCCGGTGGCCTTTCCTATCTGGTAGATAACAACACCTGCTCCGGGCCCCAGCACCGAGGTAAGTTGTTCTTTCATGGCAATTGCCATGGATTCTCCTCTGTAAATAACATATCTCTCCGAGGATACAGTGATGTTTCCCTCTTCAGGATTTCGTTTGAAGTCGTCAAAGAAAGGCGAAATTGTATTTTCCGCCATCTCAAACAAAGGAGCAAAGGCATCAGGGCAATTTACATACTTAGGCATAGAAGATCCCCTTTAAAATGGTTAGTGGCTCGAAAACCCATGGCAATATAGACCAGAAATCTGCGTAAAACAAGAAAGAAAGCTGTTCCGTTGCAAAAGTTCCAATGGAATGCAGGGAAGGGATTTCTTTTGTACCTGATCGGTTGATGAATTTGTTTCCCATGTGTGAATTATAAGCTCTTGCTTCGAATACGGGAAAGATGTTATTATTACGGAGCGGCAAGAAACTGTTGCTGAAATGGATACCAAGGGCGTATGAAAAGGCATTACCGAGTATATTTGTATGGTTCTCTATTTTCTCTGCATAGATTAAGATTAATATAATATAAATGAAGTAAAAACAGATATAGATATTATTTGGGTGCAATTAGTGCCGACAATGGCGGTATAATAGAGAGGTGGTTGGTATGGAGAACCAGATGGACAGATTGCATGGAGTAGCTTTCCTTATAGGTTCGCTTACTCATGCAGCCGAAAAAAATCTTGGAAAGGGCAGTCTGTCTTCGTGTGCTCTGGCCGGGAAGAAATTCGGACAGGAAGCTGTAGAGAACACCGAGACAACCCAGGATCCCATTAGAGCCATTGAGATACTCAGTCAGGCATTGAAAGATCGTGGAATAGTCTGGGATTTTCGTCCGTTCAAGGGGGATTCTGAAAATTCTGTTGAGGACAGAGACGGGAAACAGGTTATCAGGCTTAGTTTTGGAACTTGTATGGTAAGAAATGCCCTTTACAGGTATGCTCATGATCAAAAACTTTCCCTCTGTTACATGTCCCACGGTGTTTTCGCCGGAGCCATGGAAAAAATTATGCCTGGCAAGAAAGTAGAACTTGAAATTCTGCATGCCGGTCCCAATGCCTGTTTGAAAGAACTGATTGTGGAGGATTTATAATGAAAGCGAAAATTTCGACTGAATGGTTATCCGGTTGTTCAGGATGTCATATAGCTTTGGTTGATCTTCATGAGAAGCTTCTTAATCTTGTGGACTCTATAGAATTTGTAAGGATTCCGGTTCTTATGGATGAGCGGGATTATCCCAAAGCAGACATTGGTCTTGTAGAGGGAGCTGTCAGAAGTGATCATGACAGAGAAGCCGTTCTAAAAATGCGGGAGAGCGTGGACAAGCTGGTTGCATTTGGAACATGTGCTTCTTACGGAGGTGTTTCAGGTCTTGGCTGGCTTTACAAGGACGATGCTATTCTAAGCAAAGTTTACGGAGGTCTTCCAACAACCACCGAAACAGAAAGACCACAGGGGGCGCCGGTTCTTGAGCACAGCGTGATTCCCATCGATGAGGTTGTGGACGTTGATGTGTATCTGCCTGGATGCCCTCCACACCCGTATTACATCGCACAAGCCATAAAAGTACTGCTTGGAGAAGAGGGAGCAGTGATGCCTGCAGGCACAGTTTGTTCTCAGTGCAATAGAAAGATGGTAAAAAGAGAAGGGGTAGTTTTCAAAAAAGGCGCTGTAACAGCCCCGGAAAAGGATATCTGTTTTCTCAGTCAGGGAGTGATCTGTCTTGGCTCTGTAACTCTTGAGAGATGCAGAGCGCAGTGCACGAACAAAGGAGTGACCTGTGCCGGATGTACAGGTCCATCAGTGGCTGTTGTAACTGAACCGTATCTGGATATCAGAAATATGGTTGCTAAAAGAATGAGCCTGCTTACGGATATAGACGAGAATGAGATCCTTGAATATATGGCGAAGGAAGCAAAGACCTTCTATTCCTATGCTCTCTCTTCCCCTGTTGTGTATAAAAAACCCACGGTTGAGATCCGGGAATGGGTGGGCGAAAAATGATCTTCCCGATGGATAGAAAAGAGGTAAAATATGTCTAGGTTAGTTATAAATCCGGTTACAAGAATAGAAGGGCATGCAAAGATTACCCTGGATATTGATGAAGAGGGAAAGGTAAACCAGGGGCACCTTCATGTTCTTGAGATAAGAGGGTTCGAGAAACTTCTTGAGGGTATGGAATTGTTCAAGATGCCACTGATAACAGCAAGGATCTGCGGTGTGTGTCCCGCTGCACACCACATGGCTTCGGTTACTGCTATCGAGAACGGATTGGGTGTGGAGGTTACCGATACCGCTAAAAGGCTTCGCGAACTGATGTACATGGGGCATATTCTTCACTCTCACGCTTTGAGCACTTTTGTGCTTGCTGGACCTGATATTCTTCTGGGGCTGGATGCTCCTCACGAGCAGCGCAACATTTTTGAACT
>JAOZLN010000327.1 GCA_029934845.1 Candidatus Sabulitectum sp. | reverse complement strand
GTTTTCGCGTATCACAGAACCCACGGGGTAGATACAAGAATTGCAAGGATCTTCAACACATACGGTCCCCGGAACAGACCGGATGACGGGCGGGTAGTCCCGTCGTTTGTCTGCCAGGCTATCAAGGGTGAAGATCTCACTATTTTCGGGGATGGCAGGCAGACCAGAAGCTTCTGTTTTGTTTCAGACACTGTTAACGGTCTGATCTCCCTTATGGAAAGCGGATACCATGAACCTGTGAACATCGGCAATCCAAACGAGATGACAGTTAAGGAATTTGCTCTTGAGGTCATAAGACTTTCAGAAAGCAGCAGTTCCCTTACCCACAAAGATTTACCTGTTGACGATCCCAAGGTGAGAAAGCCTGACATTTCCACTGCGAACAGAATTCTTGATTGGAACCCTGAAATTCTTCTTGAAGACGGGTTGAAAAGAACTATTGAGTACTTCAGAAGAACGGTGAAGTAATGTTGTTCCTTCTTATTCTATTCATGGCCGTTACAGGAGACCTCACCGAAGAGATCCCGGTTCAATCCGAGACCGGAATGTCGGATTTCTCTATTTTTGAACCTGTAGACCGTGATGAGTACATTCTTGGAGCAGGGGATGTTCTTCAGGTTGTTGTTCAGGGTGGAGTCAGTGAAGCCATGCTTTTTTCAGGTCTCAACTCCATAAGCCCCTGTCAGGTATCGGGTGACGGTGTAATTCAGATCTCCGGTGTGGGTCAGTTGGATGTAATGGGCATGACGATCTTGCAGGCAGAGGAGGCTCTCCAGCAACTCACACGGCTTTACTACCGCCGGGTTACCATGGGGCTTAGTCTTTTGCAGCCCCGGACGGTGAAGATCTGGATCACCGGTATGGTGGCTCGTCCAGGACAGTATACTCTGTATGCGATCAACAGAGTCAGTGATCTGGTAAGTGCCGCAGGGGGAATGTCATCCTACTCTTCCAGAACCGGATGGATGGTTACAGCATCGGGCGATTCAGTGCTTGTTGATCTTCACTTTGACCCGGAGACAGGCCGGCCGGTATCAGATCCGTTTGTTGACGGTGGTGCAGGTGTAATATTCGAGCTTGTATTGTCCCCGGTTTATGTGGTTAGACCCGGTATACGGAATTACAATGATTCGTATACTATTCCCGAGGTGGAAACATGGGAAGCGTCTGCTGGAGAAACTGTTGGCGACCTGATGTACAGAATTGGCGGCATTACCGGAGATGTTGATCTGGCAAGAAGCACTTTGATCACTTCACAGGGTTCATCCCCGATCTGGGTTCAAGACTACGGTTTTTCTGACGCTGCAGTACATGCGGGAGATACTCTTCGCCTTGTGGTTCAGGGTTATGATATTTATGTGGCTGGAGCTGTGCACCAGAGGGGAATTATTTCCTATTCTCCAGGTGCAACAGTAAGGGTATATGTGGAACGGGCTGGAGGAAAAGTATACAACGGAAGACTGGGAGGTACCACAATTACCAGAGATGGTGTACTTATTGCATCAGGAGAAGATGCCCTGGAAACACAGGCGCTTCCAGGCGATGTAATTGAAGTGCCTTACAACTGGGTTGCTCAGCATGCTCAAGAGATCGGTATTCTTGCCACAGTGGTTGGCATAACTTCCGTTATCATCAACTTGTCGAGGTAGGCTAATGGCAGATAAGGTACTTTCGGAAAAATTCACAGGTATTGTTATCAGGCAGATCGTCCTGAATGCCCGCAGAATTGTTGTGCTCTGTTTCATAGTAGGAGTATTGTCATCCGTATGGGCCATAACACGCACCCCAAGATGGAGTGCATGGGCTGCTGCAATCGTTCCAGGGTCAACTGCATCATCTATCTCTTCTTCCATGGGAGCGCTGGGTCTGGGAGATGCAATGGGGGGGCTGGCCGGGCTTGGTTCCGGAATGATGCCGCAACCTGCAGGAATTGATATTACCCTGGCCACACAGATTCTCGGCTCCCGGAGGGTACAGGAACGAATCATCCTTAAGTATGATCTGATCAACCGCTATAAAGCTTTAAACATGGAAAGAGCCACAAAAAAATTCGGCCAGCGTTTTTCGGTCTCTCTCTCTCCTGAAGGAATTATTTTTATAACTGCAGAAGGCGGCACCAGAACAGAAGCTGCTGCAATGGTTAATGATATTGTTATTTTTGCCAACGAAGAACTGTCCACCCTGGTAACCAGCAGGTCCAGAAGAAGCCGTATTCAAACAGAACAGACACTCACCATTGCTTTTGATTCGCTGAAGGCTTCCAGGGACGCCATGGAAAGATTCCGAACAAGAACCGGTCTTATCTTCCCGGAGCAGCAGGCAGTAAGCATGATGGATGTAATGTCTTCTATTGAGGGCGAGATGGTCTCAACCGGTGCAATACTGTCTGGACTTTCCGGCAATCTGTCTGCCAGAAGTGCTATTTATGCCCAGGCAAGCGCCCAGTACCAATATCTGGAGAACGCTCTTCGGGTACGATCAACTACGGGGGATTCACTTAGCATTTTCCCTGTGATGGATAGCATGCCGGTATATCTTCGAGAATATGAAGCCCTTGTGGTAGACCTTGAAACCAGAAACGCTGTGTATCTTCTGTTAAGACAGGAACTCGAAAACCTGCGTATTGAAGAATCCAGAGAGAGTCCCACTATCGAGATCATAGTTCCCCCCACACCGGAATTCCTCAGATCATATCCAAAAAGATCCGTTATGGTGCTCACTCATGTGTTCATTGCATTTATTCTTTCTATCGTCTGGCTGGTTTTTCTTACATGGTTCAGGTCTGTTCTTGATTCATCGGAGTCGGGACCATTTGTAAGAAGCATACAGGCAGACTTGAAAAACCAGTTCCGCAGACAGAAGAATGGTTCTGAGAAGAAGTAAGGCGCTGAGTCTGGGGATTCCTGCTCTAGTAAGTCAGGGCTCGCTGGCTCTCTGGGGTGTTATATCCATACTAATTGCCAGACAGCTTCCAGACGATGCTTATGCAGCATACGCTCTTGCCCGTTCAATTGAAATGTTCGCAGGACTGCTCGGTGGCGGGTTTGTGCTTCAGGCTCTGC
>JAOZLN010000062.1 GCA_029934845.1 Candidatus Sabulitectum sp. | reverse complement strand
TGTTCTTCCTGGAAACATTCACAGATCCTCGTGAATTGAAAGCAGCAATTCTTGCAACAAGGGATGCCAGTCCTGACGGGTTCATCAGCGCTCATCTTACATTCGCTGATAGCGGAAGAAGTGGTGCGGGAACTTCCCCTACAGCTCTGGCTCTTTTTGGTGATCAACTGGCAGTTGATGCCATTGGCGCCAACTGCTCCACCGGCCCGGAAGGGCTGCTGCCTGTTATCAACGAAATGGCCAGATTCTCTAACAGATATATCACAGTTGAGCCAAACGCCGGGCTGCCAAACAGTTTCGGTGATTATGACATGTCTCCCGATCAGTTTGCTGCTGCTACGGAAGAAATGGCATGGAGCGGAGCTTCTATCATGGGTGGCTGCTGCGGTACAACACCTGAACACATAACCGCACTTAAAAGAGCTGTTGGTATCAGATCCATTGAACCTGTAGAAAAAGAAACTCTTATGGCATTTACCTCTGTGGATTCAGTTGTACCTATTGGCGGAGCCATGCTCATGGTTGGAGAGTCTGTTAACCCCACAGGTAGAAAAGAGCTGAAAAAGGCAATACGCAGCGGCGACTCAGACCATGTGATCTCCATGGCAAGAGCTCAGGAAAAAGCCGACCTGCTGGACGTTAATCTCGGTCTGGAAAGACTTGTACCGGATGGACTTGTGGATAAGGTTTTCTCCGGCCTGTGCATTGGCTCCCCTCTCTCCGTGGATCTTTCTTCTACTGAATTCATTGAAGCTGCATTTATTCAAAGCGGAGGTATCTGCCTGCTGAATTCTCTCATGGCAATAGAAAAGCACATAGAAGAAAGGGTCGATATTCTTTTGCGCCATGGCGGATATGCTGTTTTGCTGCCGATAGATGAGAATGGCCTTGCAGAAACACCGGAAGAGCGACTTGCTGTTGTGAAAAAAGGAATCGCAATTCTGGAAAAACATGGATTCTCCAGAAATCGTGTTTTCGCCGACCCTATTGTAAAAGCTCTTGCAACCGGAGCAGACCCGAAGACAACACTTGAGACTCTCAGATTGTTCAAAAAAAATGGGATCCTGACCATTGCAGGAGTATCAAATGTGTCACACGGGTTGCCTCACAGAGCAGGGATCAACGCTGCTTTTCTGGCCAATCTGGCGGTGGAAGGGCTTGATGCGGGAATTGTAAATGTTCTTGACCCCGCTACCACCGGAATAACAGCAGGAGCTGCAGCTCTTTGCGGAAGAGTAGACCCTGCTGATATTGAAATTCCAGACGATGAGCAGTTCGAAGTGCAGGGAAACGATGTGCTTCTTCGCAAAGCCCTTATCAAAGGAGACACAGCCGGGGCCAAGCTTGCAGCAAATCTTCTTCTGGAATCGGGAAAACAGGCTTCAACCATCGTAGATGATTGCCTGGCTCCTGCCATGGATAAACTCGGAAGCCTATATTCAAAGAAAAAACTGTTTCTTCCCCATCTTATTGCCGGGGCTGAAGCAGCAAAAGCTTTGATGGGAATTCTAAAGCCCCATATGGAGACAAAGAAGGATGACACAAAAGGAACAATTGTGCTGGCAACAGTAAGGGGCGATATCCACGACATCGGGAAAAATCTGGTCTCTCTTTTTCTTTCCAACGCAGGATTTCAAGTTGTGGATCTGGGCAAGGATATTTCTTCGGAAGATATAGTTGAAGCTGTAAAAACACACAATGCCGATGCTGTTGGCCTTTCCGCCCTGATGAGTACAACTGCCACAAGAATGGAAGAAGTTATTGATCTTCTTGAACAAAACGATATCAAAATTCCAGTGCTGATCGGGGGCGCTGTTGTTACCAGAGAATTTGCATCTCAGATAGGTGCCTTCTATGCAAAAGATGCTTATTCTGCGGTAGATTCTGCCGGAGAAATGTTAAAGTAGCGGTCTACCATAGTTTTGCACACCAGCTCTTAAATTCTTTACTTTTAATATAGTCAATAAACTGACCATATACCGCCGAAAGCATCTCTCTCTGAAAATGCATAACTTTCATAATCATACGGCACAATCATATACAAGGATATGTATATATTATAAAAATTTCTGGCCAGTCAGTTCCTTTTCCTTGTAATTCTTTGTGGATTACTTTGTTGAAAACTTCTAATTGCCTATCAGACACCAAAAAGCAGTTGACATTATAAGTATAATTTTTGCAGAATTCAGTGCAGGACGCATCCACTTACTTGAAAGGATGAACTTATGATTTTTCTTACAGCAATTTTGTTTTTTACCTCGCTTGACCCAATGGATATTCACGCGGGAGATTTTCTGGACCAAAATCCCAGAGAAACTCTGAACTCGGCAAATGAAGCATATCAGGCTGAAGATTACCTGGGCGCAGCCACCGAGTATCTGAATGCTCTTGTAATTGATCCTTCAAGTTCAAATTCCATGTATAACCTTGCATGCTGCTATGGCCTTATGGGTGAAGAAGAGCTGGCCACTCTGTACCTTAGAAGAGCATACATCGCAGGTTTTACCGATCTCGGGCATATAAACCGGGACCCTGATTTTGATCCGGTAAGAGAAATGCCTCAGTTCTCTACTTTTCTTGACAGCTTGAATAACGCTTCAACAGAGCAGAACAGCAAACTGGGCGAGATTCACTGGTTCGATACAGTAGAGTCATTCTACTACCGTGTGAATTTTCCCGAAGGTTTTAACCCCCCCACGGCAGTTCCTGTGGTTATTGGTCTTCACGGGCTTGGCAGCTCTCCGGACAACTTCATGAGGGTGTGGGAAAGAATAAATAATCCAAATTTCATTTTCGTTGTTCCTCAAGCTCCGTACGCAATAGGTGATGACGCATATTCATGGTACAGAGGAGAGCATGGCTCTGAAGAATGGGGACACAGCCTTCTGCTGGCAGGCAGCTATGTACTTGAACTGGTCGAGCATATCAAGCTTGAATACCCGGTGAGCGATGTCTACCTGTTTGGCTTCTCTCAAGGAGGATGCCTCGCTCTTTACACGGGGCTTTCAGAGCCAGGGCTGTTCAAAGCGGTTATTCCAGCCTCTGGATGGCTTGCTGAGGAATACATTCGACCTGACTTGATCACAGAAGCAACACCGATGCAGATCAGATTGATACACTCACCAGATGACAGGGGAGTGCCGTTTGAGGCAGCGGAAATGGCGGAGGCCCTTCTTTCTGAGAACGGATGGGATGTTCAACTTCATCAGGTTTCAGGCGGTCATCTTGTGGATATGGAAGAGCTGAATCTTATTCTCTCTGATCTTGGCCTCACCGGTAGCAATTAAAACTTAACAAAAAGCCCCGGCCTTCCGGGGCTTTTTGTTTATCTATCTACCTGTATTCCTGGCTTACATTTTCAAGCCAGACTCCAATTCCTCCTGCGGCAATAGCACCTATTACCCCTACGATCAGAGTAATACCTATACCTATCAGTATCCAGATAAGTATTGCTTTGCTGTAATACTGAAGGTTAACATTCATTGAGCCAGAGAATGCAAACACCAGAAGAAGAATTAGGTTAACGAACGGGATCATCAGTGCCAGCTGAACAAGGAAAAATCCACCGGTTGAAAAGGGAGCATTTCTGTCTTCGGCCATTTGTACATCCTCCAGATATTAGTTAGCTGTTCTTCATTACTTTTGTAAGGCTTGCAACGGTTCCGCTGATGTCAGCAATATCCGTTGGAATGATCATTGTGTTGTTAACTTTCGCAAGCTTTCCGAATTCGCCTATCCACTGCTCGGCGATGCGCAGAGAAACTGCATTTTCCCCGCCTGGCTCTTTAATGGCAGCAGCTATCTCTCGAATACCATAAGCTGTGGCCTTGGCCAATCTTTCTATCTCCAGGGCGCGACCTTCCGCTTCGTTGATCCGCTTCATTTTTTCACCCTCAGACATAGAGATCATCTCCTGGCGACCGCCCTCTGCCCGGTTGATCTTTGACTGGCGTTCACCTTCTGAATGTGCGATCTCAGCGCGCTTTTCACGCTCGGCACGCATCTGCTTCTCCATGGCCTGCTGAACTGATTCAGGAGGGGTGATGTTCTTGATCTCGTAGCGGGTTACCTTTATACCCCAGGGGTCTGATGCCATGTCCACTGCTTCCACTACATTTCCATTAATCGATTCTCTTTCAACGAATGTTCTGTCCAGCTCCAGTTTGCCTATCTCGCTTCTCATTGTGGTCATGGCAAGCTGTGTAGTGGCAAATTTGAAGTTATTGATACCGTATGCGGCTTTAACCGGGTCCATTACCTTTAGATACAAAATTCCATCCACTTCAACTGATACGTTGTCTTTTGTGATACAAACTTGTGGGGGCACATCAATAGCGACTTCCTTCATGCTCAGCTTATATCGCACCTTGTCTATAAAGGGAAACAGAATATGAAATCCTGCTTCCAGGGTTTTAGAATACTTCCCAAGACGCTCCACAACAAATGCTGATTTCTGCGGGACAATCTTTGCGGTTTTAAACAGAGTGATGATTATCAACATGATGATCACTATTGGTACAAAATAGTCCATCTCTATCATTCCCTTCAGTTAACAGGTTCTACTATCAGTGTAATGTTGCTCTTGCCTGTGATTCGAACAGAACTTCCCTCTGGAATACTCACAAGACTGTCTGCTTTCCAGTCAGTACCCTCAAAGAACACCTTTCCTTCCAGGGACCCGGGTACGATCCCGGCTACAACCCGGGCCAGTTTGCCGGTGTATTCATCGTCCTGTTCCTCTGTACTGCCACCCATGAAAAAGCGGCTGGCGTACTTCCTTAACCCGAACAGCAGAGCCAGAGAAGAAACACCGAACACCACGAGCTGCTCAGTTGCTCCTGGAAGCACCCCTGCCCAGGTCAGTATGGATGTGAGGATAGCTCCCACACCGAAGAAAACCAGTATAACTCCCGGAACTGCGAATTCCAGAAAGATCAGAATCACTCCACCGCTGAACCATATCAGCTCCGGAGTAAGCCAGTCGAACATAATCCCCTCCATATCGAAAAAAGAAAGCCACACAACCTATCGAATAAGATAACAGCATTGGGCACAATTTCCAGTCTTTCCTCGAAGCGTGTTTCTATAGATAATAGTTACTTACCATAAGGGGGAGGATATGCTGTTATTTTTTATTCTGTCAGCTCTGCGTGTTTCTGCAGGATTCCACGGCAGCCAGCAGGTTTCCACTGATCTATCCGGATCTGTTCTATTTCTGGGAAACGAGACAATTTCCAGAGAGCCCGGCTCGGGAGGCAATGTTCTTTCCACCAATAGTGACCTTCTCTGGAAAGAATGCCCTCCGGGATCTTCTCAGCGCATTGTATCCCTTGAACGGGAAGAAATCTTTTCCCGGGAGTATTTCAGCGGACCTTTCTCCATCGGTAACGAAATCATGGTTTCAGTCCCGGGTGAAATTCTGATCCTTGACCACCTGGGAACCCTTCAGCGTTCTTATTCAACAGGAGAATACCCAGGCAGCCTCTGCTCCAACGAAGAAAACATCTGGTTTGTCTCTTCAAGAGATGGTGTTCTGAAGAAAATAGACACAAGAACATCCGTCCAGAATACTGTTAGTCTTTCCTTCACCCCTGTAACCGTCCAATACGGAAACGGTCTTCTACTTATGGGCAAGGCGGATGGCGGGTATTCAATTGTAACAGTTGCAGGAGTTGAACTGCTGACCATTCAGGAAGGGTTCATGGGGTTTTTCAGCGGCAGCAACACCGTTACATTCACAAGAAGTAAAGAATTTGAGGGTTGTGAAACATTGTCATGGGAAACTGTTTCTGTAGATATAAGAACAGGAATGGAAACGGTTGTTTCCATTCAACCGGGCAATGACTCCATGGTAAGCAGCCCCGCAACAGATGACCCCGCTGCCCACTTCGATGTTCCATACATGCATCAGAGATGGGACACTCCCGACTGGTTTGACGGAAGCTGGAGCTGCGGCCCCACCTCATGCATGATGGCAGTGCAGTACTACAACCGGCTTACCCCTGACTCGATCTGGTGCAGCTCGCCTACCGGCCACTGGAGCCAGTGGGGAAACTACATCCCCTCCGAGTACACCTTTCTTGGATACACTTACGATATCCTGGGTAAATCCCCAGGCGAGGTTTGGGTACCAGGAGCTCACGGGTTTATCTGCAGAGATATTGGAGGTGCTATCTGGGCAGAAATGACCTCCTGGATGACTCAGCATAGTCTTACTTCATATCAGCTCGGTACCACATGGAGTGCATGCACCAGTGAGCTGGATAACTCCTGGACGGTGGTTGCTTCCACAACAAGCCCCTTCACCAATGGGCACATACTGCTGTTCAACGGCTACTACGATGATCATTCAGTGATATGCAACGATTCCTACGGCAACCAGAATCTTCCAGGATGGGGAACCCTGCCAAACGGCAAGGATGTTGTTTACGACTGGCCCGGATACAACAACGGGAATACGCAACTGGGTGTTTCTCAGCTGTTCTCCGCCCGTTCAGAAGTTCTTTCCCCAGCAGGGGAACTGATTGATGACCGTTCCCTGGGTTACAGAAAACTTGGCCCCTGTCAGTACTGGCACGAGCAGGAAACGGGATACAACGGATACTCCTGGTGGACATATTCCACTGGAGCACCGCCGGACACCTGTTTTGTAGAGTGGATCCCTGAAATCCCATCGGAAGCATGGTACCTTGTAGAAACCTACATACCGTCTGCTCATGCAAGCGCAACCGGCATCTATCACATCAACTCGTCTACCGGCTGGGTAACTGCATCTGTAAACCAGGGGAACTACAGCGATCAATGGGCAACAGTTGGTACTTTCTTCCTGTCTCCTTCATCAGCCATGGTTAAAATGGGCGACTATACAGGCACCCAGAGTCAGCACATATCTTTTGACGCAATAAGATTCACACAGCAGACCTCAATTGATGAGCAGAATACTTCAGATGTTTCCTCAAATTACACAGTATCGCAAAATCCAATAAACACCAATTCATCTCTTCCCTTTTATTTACCGGACAACTTCAACGGCTTCATTCAGGTGTTTGATTTAAGTGGACGGCTGGTTTTAACAACTCAGTTATCAATCCCTGCAAAGGCTCTTTTACCAGGACTGTATCTTGCAGTTATAAACGATGAAGGTAGTGTTCACCGTACGAGATTCACAGTAATTAAATAGAGAGGTTTTTAATGAAAACAGTATGTATTTTATTTATCTGTGCAGTTGCAACTTATGCTTATCCCGCATCGAGATCCGAATTTGTTGTTACTGAAGCAGGTGAATTCTTAACAACGGAATACACTGTTAGTTCAACTCAAACCGAAGCAAACCTGATTCCACCTATTTCTGATGCTCCTGAAGTTCTGTGGTACTATTCAGACCCGGAAGGACCTCTGCAGAAAAACGCATACATAAACTACAACTCAGAGAATGTTTTCTCTGGAGGCTGGTACAGCCCTGGAACACTATATGACGGTTACAACGGAGAGGGCAGTATTCTCTGGCAGGCTGATTTGCCTGCAGTTGAACCGGATGAGTATTGCTTATGGCTTAGAACTGGAGTAGCCGCAGCCAAAACAACCGATATCTATTATCAGGCACAGGTATGGGATGTGTACAACAACAACGGCACTCCTGATAACTACGCTGATGATTATGTGGTTTCTGAAGGAAACACCTCGGTAAAAATGTATTCAGCCTCATCATCAACACCGATCTGGGCTTATGAGGAGTCAGGTGGATCCGGTGCATTCATTGCTGCCTGGATTGATAGCCCCGGCAAAATTGCCTGTTCTGATGATGGTTCCGTTTTTGCGGTCTCAGGTATGATCGACGGACACCTTGCAGTTCAATTTTTCAGCGCCTCTGGAACAACTCCCTATCTCACTTATGAGGATACTGAAAGAATACATGCGCCGCGCCAGTTAAGATTAACTGCAGACGGAAATAAATGTGTTTTTCGAGAAAACGGTAGATTGTTCCGGATTGATACAACTACCGGCGCTTTAGAAGATACCCACACCCTGGAAGCTTCATGTGATTGTTTTGCCATATCACCAGACGGCTCGGTGGTCGCTTATGGTTTTCTCAATGCAAGAATAGCAGTATGGGATGGTTCAAACTACAACAACGTTGTATCACATTCATTATCAAGCCACTATGGAAAAGCAGCTGTAATCGCCGCTGACAATGAAACGGTTTATTTTGCTTTTCGCAGAAGCTCCAATCTTGGGAACAGATTATTGCGATTCGATATTTCCAGCTCCACGCCGGAATGGATCTATGACTATCCAATTGGTTCCGGCACTCTTCAGGACGGAATTCAGTGGATTGATTGTTCAGATAACGGCAAATTTCTTATCGCGAGTTCGTGGGGGTGCGAATTTGGAGGAGGGGATGAAATTCAGGTATTCAGCGATGATTCACCATCCACTCCGATCATTACAATTAACACGCCTGGATCAATGTATCATGCTGACATGAGTGGTGACGGTCAGTATGCAATTGCAACCGGCAAAAGTGTACATGCAAATCTTAACGGAGCTGGAACCAATCTGTATTTCATTCAAGTCCAGACACTGGGCATTAACGAGCCTGCTGTCGGAAATTCTCTGCACATATCACCTATTAACCCCAACCCGGTAATCAACCACTTCAATGTAAGCGTTTCGCTCCCTCTACCGGGAAATGTAAGTATGGGAGTCTTTGATCTTTCCGGCAGAAGGGTTCAGGAACTACTGGAAACACAACAGACTGCAGGTACACACAATATGGTATTCGAAACGGATTTATCCACCGGAGTATATCTTTGTCGCATTTATGCAAATGGTGAAGTTGCCAGTCGCAAATTTGTAGTCACAAGATAGCAACAACAGAAAGGCTGATATGAAAACAATGATACTGTTATTTTTTTGCGGATTTACCGCTCTGGGCTTCTCCGCATCAAGGACCGTTTCCGCAATTACAGCTGACGGAGAGATGACCAGTACCGAATTCTCTGACTACTCTGAACTGGTGGAAATAACTCCCATTCCGGATGCCCCGGAAGTAATCTGGCATTATTCTGTCACATCAGGAATTACCCAGAAGGTATGCCCCATCGGCTATAATTCTGATTATGTGTTTACCGGTGGCTGGTATGGTGGTGGCGTGATGTTCACAGGCATCGGTGGAGATGGAACGGCTCTGTGGCAAACTGATGAACCCACGGTTGGAACTAATGAATACTGGATCTGGCTGGGCACGGGAACGGCAGCAGCGAAGACCTCAGACTTATTCTATGCCATTCAGTTGTGGACAGTCTATAACGACAATGGAACCCCAGGCGACACGTCAGATGATTACATGGTCTCCGAAGGCAACACCACTGTTAAGCTTTATAACTCGTCTTCTGCCACTCCGGTATGGACATACACAGGTGGACCAGGTTCATTTATTACCGGTTCTGTAGAGAGCCCCGGTAAGTATGCATGCTCTGATGACGGTTCAATTCTTGCCTCCGGTGGTGCAATTGACGGACATCTGGCAATTCAGTTCTTCAACAGCTCCAGTGCAACACCCTTTGCCACATACGAGGACATTTCTTTAACTTACTACCCCCGTCAGCTCAGGATTACTGCAGACGGCTCAAAATGCATATTCAGGGTTGGCGCTACGCTTTACCGTGTAGACACTGCAACAGGCACCCTTGAAACAAGCTATTCTCTTGATGCGAGCAATGACTGCTTTGCCATTTCCCCTGATGGTTCAGTTGTTGCATACGGTTTCACTGCAGCAAGAATTGCAACATGGGACGGCTCTGAGTACAATCTTGTGGCAGGCAAAGCAATCAGTGGTTACTATGGCAGGGCAGCAACTATTGCATCTGATAATGCAACTGTCTACTTTGGTTTTTGCAGAGGTGACTACAAAACAAACAAGATCCTCAAGTTTGATGTTTCCAGCTCAGTACCAGTATGGACCTACGACTATCCTGTGGGTTCCGGCTCTAATCAGGA
>JAOZLN010000326.1 GCA_029934845.1 Candidatus Sabulitectum sp. | reverse complement strand
AGATCAGAAAACCCTTATAAGAAGAATTCTTAAAACATCGGTTCTTCCTATGAAAGTAACCGCGGGTGCGGTAAAGGGATATATATCAAACTCTAAAAATGACCTTATTACCGTGGAGGACGCACTTTCCAGTGCTTCAACTCCATATCAGCAATCTCTTGCTATCGTGTATCGGGATTACGATAAGGAACTTCAGAAATGTGGTGCTTTTGACTTTGACGATTTACTGACACAAGTTCTGCTGGCATTGCGTCAAAATGTTGACACAAAGAAACACTACGAAAACATGTTCACCAGGATTCTTGTTGATGAGTACCAGGATACCAACAGGGTTCAGAACGAGATTCTTAAAGAGTTTACCGGTAAAGATACTATTGTAACCGTTGTAGGTGATGACGATCAATCTATTTACGGATGGCGGGGAGCAAGAGTCGAGAATATTCTTCAGTTCCCGAAGAAGTATCCTGATGTTAAAACAGTAAGACTGGAAACCAACTATCGCTCAACTGGAAACATCCTGCATGCTGCTTCCTCTCTGGTGAAACACAACAGAGACCGGCACGGCAAGACTCTTCGTCCGGTTCTGGGTGCCGGTGAGAAAGTGCAGGTTCAGCAGACCCTGACCTCTGATGACGAGGCGCATTTTGTACTGTCGACTGCAAGAGATCTTAACAGTGACGGTATGCCCTGGAACGAGATCGCTGTTTTGTTCAGAACGAACGCACAGTCTCGTCCACTTGAAACAATGTGCAGACGAATGAGAATACCATATGAGGTTGTGGGTACAGTTAGATTTTTTGAAAGAGCAGAGATAAAGGATATCGTTTCCTATTTAAGGATCATTATCAACCCCATGGATGAAGGAAGCTTCAGACGGGTACTGAACAAACCCACCCGTGGTGTAGGCGCCAAAGGGCAGTCGAATTTCTTCATGTGGGCGGCCCAGAACGGCACTGATGTGGTGACAACTCTTGAAAAAAGCAACTCTATTCCAGGTATCGCTAAAAGAGCACTGCCTGTTCTGGAAACTCTGGGCAGAAACCTGCGTTCGTGTATGGACGGTGTTAACGCCGGAGATACCGCCAGTGACATTGTTGACCGGGTACTGGATTTTACCGGTATTCTTGACCTGTATGGAACCGGCGAGGTTGCAGATGAAACAAGGCTTGAGAACATCAGAGAGTTAAGAAGTTATGCGGCAGAGTATGACGGCAGAAATTCTGAAGGAGGGTTGCCTGGTTTTCTGGCAGAACAGAGTCTTCTTTCAAGCTCCGACTCTTATTCAGGTGATGAGAAACTGGTACTGATGACTCTTCACAGTGCAAAAGGCCTGGAGTTTGACTGTGTTTTTGTCTCCGGGCTGGAAGAGGGTCTGCTGCCTTACATACGGCCGCAGGAGTACTCATCCAAAGATCTGGAAGAAGAAAGAAGACTGCTTTATGTAGGAATGACCCGGGCAAGGAAAAGGCTGTTCCTCACATGGTGTACACAAAGACCGAGGCCTGGAAGTTTTCCCATGGGCCCCAGCCGATTCCTTTCTGAAATAGCCCACAATGAACCGGAAGACATCCCGGTACAGAAATCTGTATCACAAAAACCTTCGTCGGCTTCAACTGTTCCAGTTGGACAATCAAGTTCAACATACAAACGGGGCAACCTTGTAAAGCACCCCAGATACGGTAAGGGTGTTGTAGTATCGGCCAAACGAAGAGGTTCCGAATGGGAGCTTAAAATTAATTTCGGTTTTGATGAACCCAAAACACTGCTAACGGGTTATGTTCCAATACCTGTTTTGAAAGAAAAAGCACAGAGATCAGACCTTGACTGAATGGAGACTGTATTATGGAACTGTACATTGATACTGCAAATGTTGACGAGATCAGGGAAATTGCCCAGTGGGGAGTTCTGTCAGGAGTAACGACCAACCCTACTCTTGTCGCCCGGGAGGGAAGAGATTTTCTTGAAGTAATCAAAGAGATCTGCGAAATAGTGGATGGCCCGGTGAGTGCTGAAGTTCTTAGTGAGGACATGGAGGGAATGGTTAAAGAGGGTAGAGAGAAAAAGAACTGGCACGAGAATGTGATCATAAAACTTCCCTGTACTGCTGAAGGAATAGGAGCCTGTGCAGTTCTGGAGGGCGAGGGAATTCCCTGCAATGTAACACTGGTGTTCAGCGCAGGTCAGGGCTTTCTTGCAGCAAGTGCCGGTGCCACCTTTGTAAGCCCTTTTGTCGGGCGGCTTGATGACGCAGGCAGCAACGGTATGCAGGTTGTTGAAGACCTTGCCGAGATGTTTGAAATTCACGGATTCAGAACCAGAATTATCGCAGCTTCCATAAGAACGCCCAATCATCTTACCGAGGCTGCCCTGGCAGGAGCTCATATTGCAACAGTTCCCTACTCCGTTATAAAGAAATCAATTTTGCATCCTCTGACAGACAAGGGTCTTGAATCCTTCAAAAAGGATTGGGAAGCAGCTCAGAACTAATGATCTCTTCAAAGGTTATACGAGAGGATATTCTTCGGATGATACACAGTGCCGGCAGTGGTCATCCAGGTGGAAGTCTTTCTCTTGTAGAGATCCTAATTCATCTCTACTGGAAAGAAATGAATGTTGACCCGGACAATCCGGAATGGGAAGACCGTGACAGACTTGTTCTGTCCAAAGGGCACGGTGCCCCTGCATTGTATTCTGTTCTTGCAAGGCGGGGATATTTCCCGGTTGATAAACTTGATTCTCTTCGGAAGTTGGGTTCCGGGCTGGAAGGCCATCCTCACATGCAGAGCCTTCCCGGTCTTGACTGTTCTACCGGCAGCCTTGGCCAGGGTCTGGGTATTGCTGCAGGGCTTGCTCTTGGGCTTGCAATGAAGAAAAGCCCAGCCAGAGTATTCTGTATTCTGGGTGACGGAGAACTTCAGGAGGGAAGCATATGGGAATCTGCTATGTCTATTCCTGCTCTGAAACAGAAAAACATCATTGCTATAGTAGACAGGAATCATGTTCAACTTGACGATGCTGTAAACAAGATCATGCCTGTTGAACCACTTGCCTACAAATGGAGAGCATTCT
>JAOZLN010000325.1 GCA_029934845.1 Candidatus Sabulitectum sp. | reverse complement strand
AACCGGAGATAAGGCGGTAACTGCAAGCTCCCGCCTTATACCGACCTGTTGACCTAATGAAGGACAGTGACTCGCGCATTTATGCTTCTGTCTTCCAGATTCAGTCTTGCGAAGTACAATCCATCAGACAGATCCCGAACAATAAACTCATTCTGCCCTTTATTCATTTGTAAATGACCTGTTGTGTAAACTGCTTTGCCGGACAGATCAAAAAGGATCAACTGAGCTGTTTGAGCTTCTGTAAGCAGACAGTTAACAGCTAGAGTTGCTCCTGCAGGATTGCCGGTGGTAATCAGTAATTCATTGAGCTGAGTGTCGTCTCTGTGAATAGACAGAGGATCCCAGGAGATCTGAATCTGTTCCAGTGATGGGGTGGTATCGTTTGATTCGGACTTCATGACAATGCAGTACTGAACAAATCTGTCGCTGTCGCTGATCATTGCAGAGAGATCAGCAGGTGAAGTGTAAACCGTGTCTGACCATTCTCCAAGATCGTTCTCATTCCATGAGGATCGCATTGAAATACCAAGCGATGTTGTCTCCGGCACATCTGCAGTCCACTCAAGAGTGTTCCACTCACTGTCTTCGCCGGTGTCCAGAATGGAGGAAACCAGCCAGCCTTCCTGCTGATAACCGTAAGTTTTCCACCATGTGATGTTGAAGCTGTAAAGGGAGCCAGCAAACAGTTCAATTGACCCATCGCCGTTCAGATCAGCTGCGGAAATAATACTCGGGGCATAGTAGTTGCAAAGAATGTGTTTTTCCCATGCAGTTCCCGAATTCTGGTTCTCCCACCAGCAGATGATGTTTTCAGAAAGAGAGCCGGAAATTGCATCAAGATCTCCATCCTGATCCACATCAAACTGGAGCATGGAAAAAGGGCCATGGAATTCGGGATCGATCACATGCTGAATCCAGTTTGTGGCAGTGCCGTCGGTATTCTCCCACCAGCATACTGTGCCGGAAGATTTACTTATGCCGTTGGCGCTGAACACATCTGCATCACCGTCTCCATCAATATCACCTGCGCACGCACCCCTGGCGTAGTACAGATCTTCACCTACAGAGTGCTCTGTCCATGTTGTTCCGGAACCGTTGGTATTCTCAAACCAGCGAACTGCACCGTCCAGTTTGGCAGCGGAAAGGACATCCCAGTCACCATCATTGTCAAAGTCAAACGGGTATACAGACATGGCACAGTCAAAATCGGAGACTATTATGTGTTTTGTCCAGGACACTCCTGATCCATTGTTTCTGTACCAGACCACCTGATCATCACTTTTTGCCGATGCAACAACATCAATCAGGCCATCTTCATCCATATCAACAACAGCAACGCTCTTTGCTCCATCCAGGTTGTCGTCTATCATGTGTTCGTCCCATGATGTGCCGATACCGTCCAGATTCTCCCACCAGATGACCATATCAGCACCCATAGCTGCTCCCAGAATATCATTGTCTCCATCATTGTCCACATCAGCGCAGACAGCGCCGAAAGCACCGTCAAGGTTTGAAGAAATAGAATGGGATTGCCATGAAATTCCTTCATTCAGGTTTTCCCACCAGAGAATTTTGTTGTCTACAAAAGAAGTGGCAATAATGTCCATATCCCCATCCAGGTCCACATCCTCTGCATAAGCGCAGATGGAATACATGGCGCTTGCCTCGATCTCTGTGGCAGCATCGGTAAGTATACCCGCTGCGAGAGAAAGAACCCCGGGGGTTTCTGTGTACACAACTTCATCAGAGCTGTTGAATGAGTTTTCCCATTCGAGAACTGGACCGGGCTCCCCGGGGCCTCCGGACCAGTCGGTTTGTTGGGCTGTAACGGCAAATACTACTGTAACCGTGCATAAGAGAATTGTCAGCATGAATCTCATATCAGCGCAGACCTCCAATGATAGTGATCAGTTTTGATACAGACTGTGCTTCATTGGATAGCCTCAGCAGGTAGACACCTGTGGAAACCTCGTCAACTGCAAAGTCAATAGCATTAATGCCGCTGTGAAGCTCACCTGTTCCAAGGTTCTGAATCATCCGGCCTGAAATATTGTAGAGGGAAGCTTGCAGCACTCCCGCCTGATTCATATTGATTCTAACAGTAATCGATGAAGATACTGGGTTCTGACAAACACTGGAGGAAAGACCGTACCCGGTGTTATTCCCAGGCGTTATGCCAGTTGTGTAGGGAGACAGGAAGGCGAAAAGGTGTCCTTTCTCGCCACGGCCAGCAACAATGTCAGGGTATGTATCATCGTTCCAGTCCACAATAAATGGGCTGGAGTTCAGTTCAAGATAAATATTACCATCCTCGGATTGAAGGCGTTCCGGGGCTGCGAACACAGGCGAGGAAACTGTTCCGGTGTTTTTACAGAAGTAGAGCCCACCGGGTGTTTCTCCGTAGACTATATCAGTGAGGCCATCCTGGTCCAGATCGTACAAACAGGGAGTACATCCGTAAGCCCCAAAAGGTTCTCCGCCGCAGAGTACATCAACACCAGCTGCCAGAATAGGATTGCCAGCAGTTCCAGTGTTCAGGTACAGTTTTATTGTGCTGCCAGTTTCCGGAGAAGCAAAGCCAACTAAGAGATCATTGAGGGAATCGTTGTTCCAGTCAAAAACTGCCGGTGCTGAAACAAGACCTCCATTGATATACTCCCCGGCTGCTTGAAGATCATCCATCTCGGTAAGGCTGTCTGCAGTCACTGACATAAAGTATTTAACATGTCCGTTGTATTCACCAACTATGAGATCTGAGAGACCGTCATCATTCCAATCCACAACCTGTGGATTCCTTGCTCCTGTTTTGGGTCAACAGTGTCCTTCTGTGTGAATATCCTCACCGTCAGCCATAATTCTTGTGAAGCCTGTAAACAGAGGATTGGTGTTGGTGCCTGAGTTGGGGTAGAATTGAATTGTACCAACCTTTACACTGTCGATATCTTCCAGACAGGCTATAACCAGGTCATTCAGCCCATCTCCATTCCAGTCATGAACAGATGGTGAAGAATTATAGCCTGCTTCAAGCATTTCTCCGCTGGAGTAGATCTGAATTCCATTCTTGAATTGCGGGAATGCTG
>JAOZLN010000324.1 GCA_029934845.1 Candidatus Sabulitectum sp. | reverse complement strand
GAGCATCCGGCTACGGACCGGAAGGTTTGGGGTTCGAGTCCCTTCGGGCGTGCCAGGGAAGATCAAAACAAAGGCTCTACCTCAAAAACGGGGACAGTTTCAATTCATCTAAGCACACAGTGCTCTCCCACGTAATCAATAATCTCCATAGTTCCTGAATCCAAATGCTCTTCTAGCAATCATTTTCATTTTGTTGTGGTAGCCTGCAGCATCTGCATGCTGGATCAATGGAAGCGCATCCCAGAATTAGCGGAAGAACAACCTTTTCAGTATTACGCAACTTGACGTAACGTTAAATAGCGTTATGTTAACTTGCGTAACAAGGAGGGGCTGAATGAATCCTTTCAGGTATGGTCAGGTTGTGAGTAAAGGGGATTTTTGTTCCAGATCCCTGCTGCTCAGGCAACTTATGAATTTTGCGGAGTCTGGGCAGAACGTTTTTCTGCAGGGCGAGAGACGAACTGGGAAAACCTCTCTGATACACGAGGCTGCTAGAAAACTGTCGGGTTATAAGCTTCTATATATTGATCTGCTCGAGGTGAAAACTATTGATGATCTGTGCAGACGGATGATAACATCAATAGTCAGGACAGAGCAGAGGGTTTCCTTTCAGAAGAAGCTTTTGAGCGCTCTTTCTCATCTCAGACCTTCTCTGTCCATGGATCCGATAACAGGGCTTCCAACTGTCTCCTTCAATTCAAGAATCGGAATGAAACCGGATACCATCGAAGGAATTCTTGACCTGATCGCAGAACTGGGCAGAAGAAAGAAACTTGTGGTTGTCTTCGACGAGTTTCAGGATGTTCTAAACCTTCGTGAGTCGGAGAGAGTCCTTGCGTTACTGAGAAGCAGAATACAGTTTCAGACAAAGATCACCTACTTTTTTGCCGGCAGTGTCAGGAATCAGATGAATGGCATTTTCACAGATTCCTCGAGTCCTTTCTTCAAATCAGCAGCCTCACTGGAGGTAGGGGCTATCGGCGATGCCGCGTTTGTCCCTTTTCTTAAAAAGAAATTTCTATCGGGTAAAAGGAATATTTCAACTGGAACTGTTAAAGCTGTTATCCGTATGGCTGGCAGAATACCGGGAGATGTACAGGAGCTCTGCGCATGTATCTGGGATGCGACATCCGCTGGTGAACCGGTAACAGAAAGGCATCTGCCTGTCGGTCTGAATATGATATTCGCCCGTGAGAGAAAGGCTTACGAAGCTACATTGATAAGTATCACAGGACAACAACTGAGGTGTCTTGTTGCGCTTGCGGAAACGGATTCTGTTAAATCCTTGTCAGCAGAATTTCTGGAGAAAACAGGGATTCGAACAACATCATCGGTGCAGGCAGCACTCAAGCGTCTCGTTAAACTGAAAATTATCTACCGTCACAAAGGAGCTTACAGACTGGCGAATCCCTTCTTTGGATCATGGTTGATATGGAAAGGATACTGACCGCATTCGCACAAATGATCGGGTTGCGATACACCTTTGTGTTCTGATTTAAATCCGGCAAATCCGGGTACAGTATAGATTGCACTTGTTCTTATCCGAGTGAGCCGAAGTCGGCGTGCCAGGAAAGTCAAAACAAAGCAACACCCATAACCGGGGTTTTTTCACTTTTAGAGTCCCGGCTCTCAGACTCTATACCAAAGAGGGACAGTTTCAATTCACTTAACTTAGCACCTTCACATGCGCATCGTTAGTCATAAAACTGCATTTTTGTATTCCATCGCAATATCTAAGGCTAACGGGCATTCTTAAAGTCTTGACATAAATGGCAGAGCGTACGATATGCCGTACGTAACGATTGGAGAAGCACAATGACCAATGTAACGGTTACCGAAGCGAGGAGGCGACTTTATACTCTTCTTGATGAGGTTGCTCTATCGCACGAGCCTGTTCAAATTGCAGGTAAGCGCAATTCAGCTGTTTTGATTGCGGAAGATGACTGGCGTGCAATCAAGGAAACCCTTTTTCTTGTCAGTATTCCGGGTATGCGTGAATCAATAATGGAGGGGATGAATACTCCAGTCGAGGAGTGTGAGGGTGGTCTTGACTGGTGAATTGGCGACTTGTTTTCACAAAGAAAGCCGAAAAGGATGCAAAGAAAGTCGCAACCTCCGGTCTGAAAGAGAAGGCAGAAATACTTTTTAAGATTATTACAGAAGATCCATATAAGACTACACCGCCTTACGAGAAGCTTGTTGGAGACTTGACCGGGGCCTGTTCTCGCAGGATCAACATTCAGCATCGTCTTGTCTATCAGGTAATTGAAGACGAGAAGACTGTTAAGGTACTTCGTATGTGGACGCATTTTGAGTAATTCGAGTTCGGTGTTAGCATTTACCTGAACATTCGATACAATTTGAAATATCTGTCTTGTCCTGAGTTCCGCACACAACACTTTCAGACTCAATAAGTAATTCTTTGTCCTGCATTGTAAACGGGGCAGTCGGTTCCACTTCTTGTTTGCTCCTGGAGCCGGGCCTTCTCAGGAGTTTTTCACGGGGAAACATTCAGTGATCTTCGAGGGACTTGCAGAAGGAGTCTGTTTCTGTACAATGAGGGCCGGAGAAAAACGCAGCTACAGGGAAAGTGGTGATCCTGCAATAGGCTGAATACCCTTTGATGTTAGTGGAAACTTTATCAGTTTGGATTTTACCGTAGAGTTTGTTTCTGTTCGATTTGGATGTGTCGAAAACCCGTATAAACTACTGTATACAGTAGTTTATACGGGCATATTTAAGCAAGGAATGGTTAAGTTAGAGTATGGCTAACTTGAAGTGACCGTTGAGGGTAGGGAACTGCTGATACTCAGTTTCACCAATGCCACTGATCTCACCGGTAATGTATTCCTCTGTGATCTCCGTAATAACTATTGTAGTGCTGCCAAGTGGGTTAATTCTGCCACTGCTGTGGAAAAGTGCGATATTGGCTATTCTGCCAAACTCGCCGTCTTCACTGGTGTATTCCCCAACCTGAAGGCCTTCAGAAGCAACTATTCTGCATGTTAAGATCAATCCAGCTTCAGGAACTTCAGGAACACCTACTGGAACGCTCCAGCCAAACTGAGGATCTTCTTCAACTTCATAAGTTGCAA
>JAOZLN010000061.1 GCA_029934845.1 Candidatus Sabulitectum sp. | reverse complement strand
TCTGTATGAAAATCAGGCACAACCAGCATTGTAAAATCTGAGCCGGTTCTGTTCATTATCATGTCAGTCAACTGCCGGGAACGATCAAACATCGCCGGTGTAACATCATGAAGAGAAACCATTATTTTCTTCACTATCGAATGGTATCTCCCGGTTTGGCATCAGCTCCGGGTTCAATCAGGAACACTCCGGATCCTCCATCACTTGCCATAAGCATGCCGTGACTTACAACTCCACAAAGTTTTGCCGGTTTCAGATTGCAGACCACGGCAACCAGCCGTCCTTGAAGCTCTTCTTTGGTGTAGTGCTTCTTCATGCCGGCAACAACAGTTCTTACTTTGTCCCCTGTGTCTACCTCTATTTTGTACAGTTTCTTCGCCTTCTTGATGTCCTCAACAGTTAAGATCCTGCCAACCTTGAACTCTATCTTCATAAAATCCTCGAAATCGACTTCCAGCGTTTCAGGTTCTTTCTCTTCCGCTTTTATAGAGGTCTCCGGTTTGTTCATCACCGTCTCAAAACCGTCTTCCAGCTTCTGGAAGAGTATTTCGGCCTCTCCAAGGCCGTGCCCCGGCTTAAGAAGAGCTGAACCGGCATCTGACCACTGAAGTTTTTCCAACCTGAGCATCCTTCTTGTTTTTTCCATAGAAAAAGGAATAAAAGGCTCAAATATTACAGCAAGCGAAGCGCAGAGGTTCAAACAGGTGGCAACTGTAACTGCACACTGTTCCGGATCTGTTTTCAGTGACTTCCATGGTTTAGCTGCATCAAAATACCTGTTGCCTTCTCTTGCAAGCTCCATTGCAGCAACAATTGCCTTCTTGAACTTGAAGGATTCCATAAGAACTGCAATCTCTTCTGCTGCTTTCCCTGCCTTGTTAAGCAGTGTCATATCAAGATCTGCAACTGGAACACTGTTGCTGAATTTGCTCGCAGTGAATTTCAGAGTTCTGTTGATGAAATTGCCGAGAACATCCGCAAGCTCATTGTTCCTGGACTGATATTCCAGCCATGTAAAATCAGAATCTCTGCTTTCCGGAGCATTCACCGCAAGAGCATATCGCATTGGATCAGGGGCGAAATGTTCAAGATAATCGCCAAGTCCGATACCCGTGCCTTTGCTTGTGGAAAATTTCTGACCTGAAATATTCAGAAATTCATTTGCAGGAACATTCCATGGAAGGGTGTAATTGCTCAACCCGTGAAGAAGAGCGGGTTCAATAATACAATGGAAGACTATGTTGTCTTTGCCTATGAACTGAACCAGTCTTGTATCCGGGTTCTGCCAGTATTTTTTCCACTCATCAGGGCCTTTCCCAGCTTTGGCAAAATATTCTCTTGTGCTGCTTATGTATCCCAGTACAGCTTCAAACCAGACATACAGAACCTTACCCTTTGCTTCCTCCAGAGGAACTGGAACACCCCATGCAAGATCTCTGGTTATTGCTCTTTCACGAAGACCGTCATCCAGCCAGCTGTAGCAGTACTTCAGCACATTGGTCTTCCAGTCAGACTGACCTCCAAGCCACCCTTCAAGCCACTGCTGAAAATGGTCAAGAAGCAGGAACCAGTGTCTGGTGTCCCTGGTTTCCGGTGTTGCACCGCAGATACCGCATCTTGGTTTAATAAGCTCAAAAGGCTCTGTCCATGTGCCGCAGCTCTCGCACTGATCACCGCGGGCATCTTCTGAACCGCACTTGGGGCATGTTCCGCTAATGTATCTGTCAGGAAGGTATCGTTTGCAATCGGGACAGTAAAGTTGTTTCATATCTTTCGGAACAATGTGCCCTTTTCCCAGCAGATCAAGAAAAACACTCTGGGCGAACTCAATGTGCTCCGGGCGGGTGGTTCTTGAAAAATTGTCAAAGCTGATTCCGAATTTCTCAAAATCTCCCGCAATTATCGTATGGAATTTGTCAACAGCCTGCATTGGAGTAATTCCCAGTTTTTCAGCAGTGATAGTAATTGGAACTCCGTGTTCGTCTGTTCCAGAGCAGAAAAGAACATCATTCCCGCACATCCTCATGTATCTTACATAGATATCAGCTGGAAGGTATGCTCCTGCCAGGTGCCCCAGGTGCAATGGTCCATTTGCATAGGGAAGCGCACTTGTTACCATGTATCGGGACATCAGCTTTTCCTCTCTTCTTTTTTGTTATTCCGTCTTCTGTATCTCGGGCGGTTTCTGCTCCTGCTCTTCTTTTCAGCTTTTTCTGAATTCTTTTTTGTTTCAGCAGGTGAAGCCTTTGCTCTGTCAACCGGTTTGGCTGCAAACTTTTTCGGTCTTTGCTTTGCATTCACCAGCGAAGACGGAATGTTGCTGCCTTTCGGGTTCTCTGAAGCATTCTTCGGCAGAGAAGACATTGCCCGTCTTCTGTGAAAGTCTTCAATTGAAAGAGTTTCCTCGTTGCCACTTTCATCCCATTGCAGAGTTACTGTTTCCTTGAAAATATTCGCGTTTTTGACAATTGCCTGTAAACCGTTAACCTTTAAATTTATGCCCACTCTCGGGTATGTCTTCGACGCCTTGTGGTAAAACTCTGTCTCATACTCCAGGCAGCACATTAGACGGCTGCATGCTCCTGAAACCTTGCTGGGGTTAGGAGATAGATGCTGATCTCTCACGGATTTAAGTGTTACCGATTTGAATTCATTAAGAAAGCCGGCGCAGCAGAGCTGCCTGCCGCATATTCCTACTCCGTCTTTATACTTTGCATCATCTCTGACCCCGATCTGGCGCATCTCGATCCTTGCCCGGAATGCGGATGCCATGTCTCGGACAAGTCCCCTGAAATCAGTTCTCTGGTCTGCGGTAAAGAAGATCCTGATTCTGTTTCTGTCGAGTTGTGATTCACAGTCAGAAAGAAGCATATCAAGATTACGAACCTTTATCCTTGTTTCACAATGCAGGAGTACCTGCTTTTCAAAATCAATATTGGCTTTGAGTCTCTCCATATCAGCCTCTGTTGATAAACGAAGAAAATTGCCCTCAATACGATCTGTATTAACCTCAGACACTGGCAGCTTGGCAACTACCCTGCCCATGTCCTCACCGCGATCTACAGAAACAACAACCATAGCCCCCATGTTTACAGGTTTTCTGGTTCTGTTCGCAAACATCAGCAGCCTTCTTGATTTAAAGGCAAGCTGAATTATTTCAATTGGTTGATTCTCCATTTTGCGAGCATCCTCAACTTCCACTTTAATGCCCTCTATTTCTGGAACACACTACTGCCGTAGAGAACGCCATTGATGGTGACACGTTAGCTCTTATCCGTTGTTCGCACAGCAGAAAAAGCTTCTCCATCCTTCGATAGCTTTCATCATCGGCTCCGATCACGCCAGGTACGGTTTCCCTTGCAAGAGGTTGACTTCCTGCAATGGTCCTTCGCATATCATGAACCAGCGAAGTCATTTCGCTGCAAAGCTCAAGAATTCCTTCCCTGCCCAGTTTTCTTGACATAACATCCACCTCGGTGGCAAGCTCCATATCTCCCAGTGATCTATTAAAGATCAATCCCAGAACATCTTCTACCTTGCTTTTGTCTTTTGCTTTCTTTCTGCTAAGCTCAAGAGCCTGACCGGGACTCCCGTCCGAGAGCAGCGCCAGCCTTGAAGCTGTTTCAATCGATACTCCCGTTCTTTCCACCAGCAGCTCCTTTACCATGGCGGTAGTAAGCCTTCCAAATCTCACTGTATGCGCACGGGATCTTACCGTTGGAAGTAAACCTGACACTCTAGAGGTTATTAGAACTAAAAGAGTGCCGTCCGGTGGTTCCTCCAGGGTTTTCAGAATGGCATTTGCGGCTTCTCTTCTAAGCTTATGAGCATCATAAATTATTTCCACATATCCGTTTCCCTCAAAAGACTTTCTGGACAACCGTAGACTCATCTCCCGCATCTGATCAATGGAAATGTAAGTGTTTCCCGGAAAGCGAAGCGGTGTGATCCCGTCTTTAGCTCTGGCTTTAAAAAGGTCAACAACCTCTTCATCCTTTGTTGTCTTCATCCTGGGAAGTGTTATTCTTACATCTGGATGCGTCATAATGTCAATCTGTCTGCATTGCTTGCATTCTCCGCAGAATCCCTTTTCCTGTTCCTGGCAGATCCTGGATTTTGCCAGATCAAGAGCAGCAGTCAATCTTCCGCTTCCGTCAGGGCCAGCAAGAATATAGGCGTGTGCAAGTCGATTACTGTTAACAGCAGACACCAATATCTTCTTTGCCTGATGTTGACCTTTCAGCTCCGAGAACAGGTTCATCTTTACTCCAGATACTCAAGCGGGTTAACCGGTTGGCCGGCACGGCGAATTTCAAGATAGCAACCGGATCTTCCCCCTGGAAGAGGGCCTGTCATGCCCAGGAATGATCCCGGCTCCAGAGTTTCTCCCCTGGCCACTTCAAGGCTTCCAAGGTGTGCATATACACTGTAGTAACCATCAAGGTGGTCCAGAATGACCATTCTTCCCATGGTAAGATACTCTCTTGCATAAAGAACGACCCCGGAACCTATAGCAGAAACCCTCGCCGAGTTCCCGGCAACAGCAATTGCTATGCCGTCACTGACCGTTTCTGTTCCATACACCGGATCCGTGTCCAGCCCGAATCCCCTCACCACAGTACCCCTTACAGGCCAGCCTATATTCCCCCGATTAACAGCGAAGAAGGCGGTTGAAGATATATCTGCCGACGGAATTGAAGCCGTCGAAACGGTAGATCTCAGGGTAGTTACGAATGCAGAAAGCTGCTGTCTGCGCTGCTCCATTGCCTCTGCGGAATCTCTTGCAGCAACAATCTCATTTTCCAGGCTTTGACGAAGCAGAGTCTGCCTTTCTTCCTCTCTGTATATTCGTTCCTGAGCCTCCTGCATCTGAAGTCTCAATACTCTTACATTCTCTACCAGTATTTCAAGAGAATCACGGTACGCCGAAAGAGAATCTCCAGACTGCTCAAGAAGCTGCATCTGCTCTATGGCACTCTCTGCCAAATGGTCCATGAAGGACATCCGTCTGAGATATCTGCTGACTCCACCAGGTGCGAACAGAACAGAAGAACCCACAAGCCTCCGGTGGGAATAAAGGAAGAGAATGTACTCTTCAACACCGGTCTCCAGTTCCGCTCTTGCCGAATCTGTTAGAAACCATCTCTGGTCAATGCTGTGGATGTCCATTGTAATTCTGGCTTCACGAACAGCGAGTTCGTTGTAATAGCTGCGAGCCACCCCCAGGTGCTCATGAATACCCAGAAGAATCTCTTCGCTGGATGCCTGTCTGTCTTCCAGCTCTTCAAGATAAATTCTGGTCTGATCAAGCCTGGCATCCAGGCTGTCAATTCCAGCATCACCAGACAAAACCAGATAAACACTTATCAGAACTGATCGGATCATAGGCACTGCTCCTACTTAAGCAAGACAGACGCAAGCTCTCCGGCCTTATCAGTCTTTTCCCAGGAGAAACAACCCTTTTCTCCGGGAATTCTTCCAAAGTGCCCAAAAACTGCAGTCTTTCTGAAAATAGGCTTACGAAGCCCAAGTGAAGTAATTATTTCATAGGGTTTCAACGGGAATATTGCCCTGACTGCCTCTTCTATGGCAGAAACATTCCCTACTCTCTCTGTTCCGAAAGTATCGACCCGTACACTGACCGGTTCCGACTGCCCTATTGCATAAGCAAGCTGAATCTCGCATCTGTCGGCTACGCCGGAGGCAACAATGTTCTTCGCAATATATCTTGCCATATATGCAGCACTTCTGTCTACTTTAGTGCTGTCCTTTCCGCTGAAAGCACCGCCGCCATGGCGCCCCATTCCACCATAGGTATCAACAATTATCTTCCTGCCAGTCAACCCTGTATCTCCATCGGGACCGCCAATAACGAAATCCCCGGCAGGGTTGTAGGTGAAATGCCCGCTCCATTCAATATATGGAACAAAATTTTCCAGCACGGGATTTATGATCTTTTCCCTGATTTCCGCCTGCATTGCATCTCTGCTCTGTCCTTCAGCATGATGGATCGACATAAGAATGTCGGCAATAGCAACCGGTCTGCCATTCTCGTACTCTACTGTTACCTGACTTTTAGCATCAGGTCTTGCCCACTTTATATCACCACTTCTTCTGGCTTCACTCAACCGCTCCAGAATTCTGTGAGACAGGTGTATCGGGTAGGGCATAAGAGCTTTGGTCTCGTTGCATGCAAATCCAAACATCATTCCCTGATCACCGGCACCCTCATGGCTTACCACACCGTTATCAATATCAGTTGACTGGGAGTGCAATCTGATCTGATAATCATTCTTTTCAAAGTGAAACCCGATCTCGGGAAGAGTGTAGCCAATATCCATAATGGTGTCTTTTGCCAGCTGCACATAATCAACTTCACCTCTGGCTTTCACTTCTCCTGCCAGAAGACAGAAATTAGTAGTTACCAGTGTTTCGCATGCGACATGTGCATTGGGATCCAGTGCAAGATGCGCGTCAAGTACCGCATCAGATATCTGATCACAAATTTTATCAGGATGCCCTTCCGAAACTGACTCGCTTGTAAACATCTTTCTCATGAAAATCTCCATTCCTCTCAAAAAACAAAAACAGCCGTCATCCGACGACCATGAGGCAATGGCTGACGGCTTTTTAGCACTTTTTTTATTGTGGTTGCAATACACCTCAAATCAATCCACACGTGCTTGCAATATAGATAAAGACCTGAAACCGGTAAAGGGTTCCAGGTCTTTCACCATACATGAAGTTGCTACGTTTCCGAAGAATCACTTTCAGTGCTGTTCAAGTAGGAGGTATTGCCATTTCCTACTGCGCCTGAAAGCCTCTCCGAAAGAGAATCCATATCGTCTGAAAAGCGGTTCATAAGAGAGTTGGCTTCCAGCATTGCCCTTCTACTTTCTCTCTCTTCTTCCTGGTGCCTGCTTCTTTCCCCGGCTGTAGATACCCACTCCGACTGTCTGAGCCCCTCAAGATAGCTTTTGCCGGAACTGTCAGGGAAAAGATAGTAAAGAAGCTTCTCGTGGGTTGTCTCTGCAAGAGGCAGCTCTGTACCTGAAGCAAAAGGTATTCTTCTGTCAAATCCTGAAGAATCGTACTCTCTCTCGTCTCTGAACCCGCACACTTCTTCCCGGTAGTCAGGATCTATCGAAAATGGAGTTTTTCCGTAAAAACCGGCGATCAGATTAAAATATTGAACAGGGTTCACGGATTTGCCCATTGCTGTAAAGTATGCTTTCACTCCAACAATCTGCGAGGTTGGAGTAACCAGCGGGCACCAGCCCGCCTTACGCCTGATATCCTGAACCGCCTCCAAAGCCCTGTCAAGGTACTCGGACTTGTTGTCTCTTGCAAGCTGGTTGACAAAATTGCTGTACATACCGCCCGGAATCTGAGCTCTGAGTACTTCCATATTCGGCTTGGGAAATCCGCAGGCCTGCTCCATGGCATGGGTTACTTCCAGAGCTCTGTCTATTTTGCCCTGGGCCAGATTGTCAAGAACATCCTCCACCATGGGAAGCAGCTTTTCTCTTCCAGGCCAGACCGATCTGTGAATTTTCAGATCGAATTTCTTTTCAACCTCTGCCACAACTGCATACATTTCAGCATGAATTGGTTTTAACACCTTTTCTGAAAGATCCAGACCTGTAGGTATGCCAAGAACTTCTGCAAAAAGAGAAAGAATCTCAATGGATGGGTGAGATGATCCTCCGGCCAGTGGAAGAAAAGCAGTGTCGATCTTGTCTATGCCTGCAAGCATGGCAATTACAGCAGAGATATGACCATACCCGGGGGTACAATGGGTGTGTGAGACAACTGGTACCGTAAGAGCTTTTTTGAGAGCACGGTAATACTCCCATGCCTCCGCAGGTGTTTTCAGACCAGCCATATCCTTGTCGCTTACCATGTGAGCGCCCATTTTTTCAAGCTCTACGCATTTCTTAACAAAGTGGTCAATGCTGTACGGCGACCCGGTGGTGTAGCAGACTGCAGCATCAAAAATACCACCTGCCTCGTTTACCCCATCCAGTGCGGCTTTGAAATTCGGGGTGTAATTCAAGGCATCAAAGATGCGCATTACGCTTGCCCCTGCCTTCACCGCCTCTCTGTTAAAATCTCTTACAATATCATCCGGATAAGGGTCGTAACCAAACAGATTCTGCCCTCTGGAAAGAGCCCTTAATCCTGTGTTGAAAGGCTTTGCCATATCACTCATCTTTTGAAGACGGCTGAAAGGATTCTCTCCCAGGTACCTCATAGCACTATCCAGCGTTGCCCCACCCCATACTTCCATAAGGTTGACACCTGTGTTCAGAATAAGTGGAAGAAGCCTGAGAACTTGTTCAGTGGACATTCTTGTGGCAAGCAGAGACTGCTGACCATCCCGCAGGCTCAAATCCACAAACTCGACCGAGTCACGCGACACAGCTTCCATTTTTGGAGCAGGTCTTCTCAGGAAGAAATTCTTTATTGACATTACATCTCTTTCCGCATTATCAGTGAGGGGTTTCTCCGATTCCCGTAGGGAATTATATTGAAACTGGATGGCATAGTGTTACATCTGCAAATAAGACACAGGCGGATTGCACCTGAAACAAGCATGATACTGAACTGCTTGTCTTAAGGTTGCAAGATCAAGGGGAGTTTCTGACGATGAAGAACAGAGTTAAAACTCATCTTATTCAAGCCAGAAGGTACTCAAATCAGGGTGATAGAAACCGGGCGCTTGATTCAATAAAGAAAGCGCTGGTGATTGATCCCGGTGAAATTGTTATAACAGAGACCTTGATTGCAATGGAACGGGGAGGAAATACAAGTTACCTTGACAAAGACGATCATCCGGAAAACATTTCCGTTAGTGGGCTCAGTACTGAAAGGAACGAAACCGTAAACATGGATTCAAAGCTCGAAAAAATCTTCAGACTCTCGGACGAAGCCCTGGCAGCTGGAAACGATTCCAAAGCGCTGGCTTATCTTAAAAAGGCTGTACAGCTTTTCCCGGACGAACAGACAGCAGATAAGAAACTGCAACAGCTCAAGAACAGGATCCGGGCAGGAAATCTTGTTAAGATCGGAGCGAAAAAACTTTCAGAAGGCGATATAGAGAAGTCAATAGCTGCTTCACGAAAAGCATTCGATCTGTTTCCAGCGACCAAAGGGCTGGAAGATCTTCTTAACAGTATCGAAAAAGTCCACGCAACTATTTCCTCAAAAGATCATGACCAAAAGGTCAACCCGGTATCGGAAGATGAAATCATCATACCACAGGAAGAACCCGAGAATGAGAATCAGGATGGCGAAGCTCTTTTATGGGCAGACAGGATAAGAACTGCGGTAAAAGATGACAAATTTGAAGAGGCGGGAAAGATGGTTGCGGAGGCGGTAAAAAGACATCCGAACGATACTCTCCTTGACTCGTTCTACTCAAAACTCAAGAGACTTGGTTTTGTGAGCTAAGCTAACCTGCAAAAAAACCCGGAACGTTAGTAAGCAGAATACCAAAAGTAAGTGATATGATGCCCAAAAGAAACATCAGGGCAGATCCCAGGGTATTCCCCTGACTTTTGCCGTTTCTGATAAATCCAAATATTGACAGAAAAAGCCCAATTGCCACAAGAATAAGATATGAATAATTCAAGTTCTCTCCATTCGGTTAAAAACCGGCCTCTTTCATTTTTGTCCAAAGTAAACGCTGTTCATCACTGAGCTCTGCAGGAAGTTTAACCACAACAGTAACCAGTTGATCACCAGTTACACCATTGTGAACTACTCCTTTACCTCGCATTCTTAAAACAGTTCCAGGCTGTGTTCCCGGTTTTATCTTGAGTTTCACTTTCCCGTCAAGCGTTCTTACCATAAGCGCTGATCCAAGAACAGCCTGAGATGCAGAAACCGTCACGCTGCATAGAATATCTCTGCCCTGTCTGGTAAAGAATCTGTCTTTCTTCACTCGTAATTGCACCAGGACCGTAGTGCCTCCAACAGAGGTTCTAAGAGTAGTACCGTCACTTGCACCAGGAGGAATTCCAAGTGAGACCTTCTCGTTGCTCTGAACTTCTCCCGTTCCACTGCAAGTGGAACATTTCTTCTTCAGAGTATACCCTCTACCTCCGCAATT
>JAOZLN010000323.1:2147-3107 GCA_029934845.1 Candidatus Sabulitectum sp. | reverse complement strand
CAGCAGTTTTCTGCTTCCCTGGGGAAACCGTTGAACAAATGTGGGAAACAATTGATCTGGTAGACGAACTTAAACCCTCTGCGGTTCAGTCGCATATTCTGTTTCCCTTCCCCGAAACGGACGTTTTCAGAATCAGCAAGGAAATGGGTCTTCTTGATGAGGAAACAGAAAAAATGATAAATAGGGGAGATGGTTCAATTGTAGGTGAAAGTGTTCTTAAGCACCCACACCGGGACGAAGCCTATGTTCTTGCCAAAACCATGGCGGTGTATATAAAACTTCCCCGCTTCCTGAAACCTGCATTCAAACCAATGATGAAGCCCTGGATGAAACCATTTGCCAATGCATTGTTTCTTATGACCATTCCAGTTGTTTTTCCATGGCAGGGAATCACCCGTCTGAAAGAACTGTTCAGAATGGTCATATCAACCAGAAAAGTACTCAAACAAACTAAAAAATGACAGACTGCAGTAGAAAGCTTTCAGATCCAACAGTTATCTGTAGTTATTCATGATTGATCTTATTCTGGTGGCATGACCCTTTTCCTGAGCCACAAGAGTAGAGAATGTTTCAATTATGTTCTCCGCTAGATCTGTAAAAGAAAGCAGTGTTCTGTAAATACTTTCAGTTTTCAATTCCCTGTTGTAAGCCGTCTCCAGAATTGAAAAAGGAGTTGAATCTGCCGGAAGATCCTTAGTGGCAACCAGATGATCAATATCTTCATTTTTTAGTTGAATTATATGATCCATGTCAATACTGGTTAGATGACCTTTTTCAAGAAGTGTGCTGATCAAGTTGTAATGCTTGAGTTCCTCTTCTGCAAGCTCCAGCGCCAGTTCCTTCAGCTCAGTTGACGATACATCGGTGGAAACCGTTTTATAGAAATTGTACGACTCCATTTCTATATTTCTGGAATACTCAAGTACTTCGGATACTGTAAAATCACGCATGTCATTCTCA
>JAOZLN010000323.1:0-2137 GCA_029934845.1 Candidatus Sabulitectum sp. | reverse complement strand
CCTTTGTTATCATCATGATACTCTAGTAGCATTCTGTGTCAATGAACTCGGAACAGCGTTGTAGAACCCTGATTCTTTCAGTAACCCGGAGTAAAGCTGTTGGTTCAGATCCCGATGCTAATACTCTTAAAAAATATCATGTTTTTTGTCTACAGAAGCCCGCATTCACTGAAAACGAAATCAAGGATTGGATCTATTCCACTATTGAAATCCTCCAATGTGGTGTCTATGTAAACATCGGGTTCAATTCCCGTCCATTCAATAATCACCATGTCTGCTGTGTAATCAATCCAGGTTGGAACCTTGACCTGCCATCCATTCGGAAGTGTCATGTAAACAGGGCGGCCACTTGCTCCGTATGATCTTTCCCCAACTGTGGTTACAGACGGGATAACGCCCATGTAACAGAGGAACATTTCCGCACTGCTGGCCACTCCTCTTCCCTGAAGAACATATACCGGCCCTGCATATCGTTGATGCCCCCCCGGAAAGACATTACTAACGATGTAATCGCAGAAATCGTCATGGTCAGGTCCGTCTCTGAATTGGAAGTAGAGTGCTGCGCGTTCCCTGTCGGCAAAACGCTGAGCAACCTCAAATGCCTTTGAACTGTTTCCTCCTCCATTCATCCTTACATCAATTATTACAGCTTCCGAGTTAATTGCAAGAGAGTCGAACAAGTGCTGAAATTCTTGTGTATTCATATTTGAGGGCCAGGATGGAATTCTGAAGTAGGATATCTCCGGCGAGCAACAGTAACTGAACATCCCTTCCGGGTTGTAGCTGACTCCTCCATAATCTTCAAAATAAGAGTCTGATACAGCATTGCTGTAGTTTGGTTCATAGTCTCCGTGATAGGGGTAAAACATTCCTTCATCTGTGGAAATGGCAGTATGTGCATCCCTGAGTTCAGCCAGCATGTCCATTAGAACATCAAGGAAATCATTATCTGTCTGTGCTTCCATGGCTAAAGGCAGGTACTTCTGGTAGCAATATTGCCAATCGATCATTTTACTTGGAAAGTAGCAGTAAATTGTATCGAAGTGATCCCAGCATGAAATGAAATCATCGGTGTATTTACCGGACTCCAGTGTAGCAGTTGGCGTATTCATACAGGACAGGCCGAGAAGCAGAAATACCCCTGCAAAGAGCTTGATCACTGTTTTCATTTACTCACCCCTGCCATTTCAAATGCAGCTTCAAGAACCGGATCAATTCCCTGAGAAAACTCCTCATATGATGATGTTATCAAGATATCAGGTTTGACTCCATAGTATTCCATTGCCTGCATTTCCGAAGAGTAGTAAACTCGGTAAGGGAACACCAGCACCCACTGGTTGGGAAGAAAGATATCCTGCACAACTCCAACACATCCTCTGGTGTGTTCGCCAAGAATTGCCACACCGGGAAGAGCCTGCATAGATGAAACAAACAATTCTGTTGACTCTGAGCAGAATTCCCCGGCAAGAAGCAAAACCTGCCCGTTAAAAAACACTGAACCATTGGGCTCAAGAACGAATGGCTCAGGGCTGGAAAGGCCCTCATCAACCTTATCTCTGATGTACCATCCTGTCCAGTTCATGTTTGAAAAACATCCTGCAACCGCTTCCTCAGAACCGGAACCATTTTGTCCACTGTTAGCCCTCAGATCAATAATCAGGTATTCAGAGCTGGAAAAAACAGAATCAATAACTTGAAAAAACTCCTCTTCAGGGAAACCTTCATCCATTCTTCTTATCTGTATGTAAGATAGACCGGCTGAGGGGGAGGAATACCCGAAGTAATTCCCTTCCCAAGTCAGTCCACCATAAGGTGCGACATAAACAGGAATCAATGGAAGGGCGATGTTAATGAAGAACGGCTTCTCGTAAGCTTGAAACACCTGAGAGTTTGTGATAATTTGTATCTGCTGATCTCTCAGCTCTGCCATGATCCCCAGAAGAACCTCCCGCAGTTCCGTATCATTTTCTGCCCGACTGCAAAAGTACATGTGTTTCGAATAGCAGCTTTGCCAGTCAACGCTTTTTTCTTCAAAGCTGCAGTACAACGTATCGGCGCAATTCCATGCTGCCACAAAAGTTTCTGTATAGGGTCCCGATGAAACGATTCCAACCGGAGTTGAAATGCAGCTGCACAA
>JAOZLN010000060.1 GCA_029934845.1 Candidatus Sabulitectum sp. | reverse complement strand
ATTCCGTGCGCCTGTCTTGGGTCAACAGTGCCCCTCCGTGTGAATCTCCTCGCCGTCTGCCATTATCCTTGTGAAACCTGTAAATACAGGATTGGTGTTGGTGCCGGAGTTCGGATAGAACTGAATTGTTCCAACTTTGACACTGTCTATTTCTTCCAAGCAGGCAATAACAAGGTCATTCAGCCCGTCTCCATTCCAATCGTGTACAGCCGGAGAAGCGTTATAACCGGCTTCAAGCATTTCTCCGTCACAGTATATCTGAAATCCATCTCTGAATTGCGGGAATGCTGACGCAACCCCGGAAATCAAAAGAATGACCAGGGGAAAAGGACTATTATTCATGTACAACTCCTCGGGATTTGTGTAATAACCAAGTGTTCTCTGCTAAAAACATAACAATACATAATACCTATAGAATAAGTATAAATTATCCAGATAGCAAGAGTGAAACGTTTCATGATACTCTGATTTGTGCCAAACTTAACGACTTGTTGATAACTGTCGAGTCTAATGGAACAATTTTGCGCGTTGGAATAGTATAGTAGCTATGCAGGTAGTCTTATACAGGAAAGCGAAAGAGTGGTGTTCAATGAAGTATCTGGCGGTGGGGCTGATTCTGGTATTCAGCTCATTTTCTTCCGAATTCATGCAGATGACCCCGGTGGGGAATGAGTGCATCCCTGTCTCAGTCGAGCTTGAAGGATGCAGGGAATCTTCAGAGGCACTTGAGCAGCTGAAATTCGATATTGATTTCTCCGGTATACTTGAAACGGCAGACAGGGGTGAGGGTTACGCCCACGCCCGATGTGTTCTGTCCGGAGCAAGCGGGGACTACACTCTATCTGTGGATGTTGTCGGTTCCGAGGATGAAATGCTTCTTAAAAAAGAGTATTCAGGTCCATTATGGGAACCCCTTATTCACGCTTTTGCTGATGAATTCGTGTATCTGCTTTCAGGTGAACAGGGAATTGCCTCTACCCGGGTTGCATACATTTCAAGGCGGGATGGAGTTTACTCTTTAATGGTGCAGTCACTGGACTCGCGAGATCCACAGGTGATTATTAGCGATGGTGAGGTCATTACCACTCCTGCCTGGAGCCCTGATGGAGAAGACATAGCTTTCACTTCGTACCGATACGGTTTTGGAGAGCTTTATCTTTATTCCTTTGAAAATTCCTCTGCACGCAGAATTATTACAGGCGGCTTGAACACCTCCCCTGCATGGGCTCCCGACTCCAGATACATCGCTTTCACCAGAAGCATAAATGGTAATTCAGATATACATCGTTTTGATACTGCTCTGGGGGATATTCAACGGCTTACCGCCAGAGGTTCAATTGAAACATCTGCCTCATTCTCTCCCACAGGTCAGCAGATGATCCTGACCAGTGACAGAGTCGGTTACCCGCAGCTTTACATAATGGATTCAGCAGGGGGAACTGCTGAAAGAGCAGGTTTTGCCCATGGGTACTGCGACAGTCCGTCATGGTCGCCTGCCGGGGATCGAATTGCCTACTGCGCCAGATCGAATGGGAATTTTCATATTTTTGTTATGAATACGGATGGGACCGATGTAAGACAGGTCACTATTGAAGGGTTTCTTAATGAGGACCCAGTCTGGTCTCCCACCGGTGGCCATCTGGCGTTCTCAAGTGATATGGACGGAGTAAGATCTATTTATCTGCTTGAATTAAACAAGTTAACTGTTTACAGGTTGTCCAATGGCAGTGAGAGCTACTGCGCAACATGGTCGCCTTAGATCATTCCAGGAGGAATTCAATGAAAAAAGCTGCACTATTCCTGATGTGTTGTTTAATAGTCGGCGTGGGCGCCGGTTGCAGGCCTGATGACACAATTGATGATACTGATGTTGATCCAGACAGCCTTGCGTTTGTTTCAGATGATACACTGAATGTGGGCGTATGGGTAGATGATACGGTTGTAACCTATGCAGATCAGCTGGCAGATCATCAGCTGGTTCTGAATGATGTCTTTTTCGATTACAATTCCGAGGATCTTTCACCCGAGATGCTTCAGATCCTTATGACTGATGCAGATTATGTACTGAACAATCAGAGTTTTCGACTGCTGCTTGAAGGACATTGTGATGCCAGGGGAACCATAGACTACAACCTTGCCCTGGGAGAAAGAAGAGCACAGTCTGTACATGATTACCTGTCTAATTACGGAATACCGGCATCAAGAATTGAGACTGTCAGCTATGGGAAGGAACGACCCTTCGTCTCCGGTGACGACGACTGGGCATTTTCCCAGAACAGACGCGTTCATCTTCGCGTTCTGCCGGAGTAGCAAATGAAAATTCTTATGCTGCCTGTAACGGCACTTCTTCTGCTGACTGCCTGCTGGGGGGGTCAGTGGGTGCATTCTCCCGGAAGAGTTGAAGATATTGATGTACGAACTGAACAGATCACCTTTACACTTGATTCTTTGAAAGAAGTCTCTGAGCAGAACGAGATTCTTCTTCGAGCAATACAGGCTCAAGCTGGAATGAGAGGCGAAGATCAGACGCAAAATCTTCTTGAACTGGCTGACCAGCTGGAGAGGATGTTGAATTCCAGGGGAACCTCTGGAGCAACTGCTGTGTCTGCCAGTGTGCAGACAGCCTATGATGAAGCCTTCCGGCAGTATCAGCAGGGTGGGTATTCTGTGGCTGCTGAAGGTTTTTTCGAGGTTGCCATGGGAAGTCCTGATGCGGATGTGGCCGATGATGCTCTTTACTATCTGGCACTCTGTCATCAAAGCCTTGGGGAAACTCACAGAGCAATTGAAGAGCTCGTTGCAGTTTACTACAAGTATCCATTATCAGAGAAGGCGGCTTCTGCACTTGCAAGAGCAGCAGCGATCTACAGTGCAAATTCGGCCACAGCAGAGATGCACAGGCTGGAGACACTGATTCTTGAAAGCTATCCGAACAGCGAGGAAGCTCGTCTTATAGCAGGCAGAAGAGGCGGAAATTAAGCTTCAAACCTGATTGCTTGGCAATTTGACTAGAATTAGAGCATAATACCGACCTGAAGTTGGTATTTGATTTCCCAGCGTGGGAACATGTAATTGTATGTCGAGCAACTGGTTGCACATTCCGTAGCTGGTAACGGCTTTGTTGCGTTTTCGTAACTGCACAGAAAAAGAGGAGATAATGGCCTACGAACTGATAAAAGAAGATGGAAACAAAAGAGTTGTCCAGTTTACCATGGATGCTGCTGAGCTTAAGAAAGTTTTCCGGAAGGTTAAGAAAGATATATCCAAAGAGGTGAACATCAAGGGTTTTCGCCCGGGGCATGTTCCAGACAGTATTATTGAAAAGAGATTCGGTAACATAATTTTGTCAGAGGTTGCAGAAACTGCCCACAAGCAGCTTTCTGAAGGTATCTTCGATGATTTCGACTGGGTTCTTTCTGATACCGACCCTGAATTCGAAGGCGTTCTTCCCGTGGAAGGCGAGAATTATGTCTACACAACCACCTTCCACATATTTCTGACACCTGAACCTGTAGACTACACGGAAATTAAGCTTTCTGTACCTTCGTACAGCAGAGAAAAAGCCGTCGAGGAAACCATTAACCATATCCGCCAGCAGTTTGTTACTTTTGATGATACTGATCAGTCTTCTTCTCATGGGGATTATGTTGCTCTGGAGTACCCTGATCCCGAGGGTGACCCTGGTTCAGATCCGAAGGTGCTGACTGCGGTTATAGGGCAGAACGATATGGGTCCCGGTTTTGATGAACTGATAACCGGCGTAAAAGCCGGTGATACTTTTACCATGCAGATGAAAGTGGAAAAGGGAGACGACCCCGGTCTCAAAGGTCCTGCTCACACATTTACAGTGAAAGAGGTCAGGGTACATTCCCTGCCTGACCTGGATGATGAGTTTGCTACCAAAGCAGGTGGATTCGATACAATGGAAGAATTCCGGCAGAAGTTGATGGATGATGTTACCACCAGATTTGATGCCGAGATGAAAAGCTTTTCCGAGAGACAGGCAATAGATCACATGCTTGACAGAAATGTTTTTGATGTACCCAAGTTTATGGTTGAGAATCTTACCAGTAATTATATCAGCAGCCTTGAAGACGGCGATTCTACAGAAGAAACCAGAGAAGCAGCTGCAGAGATGGCAGAAAAAAAAGTAAGAGAATTTCTTATTCTTCGTGAGATCGCCATACAGGAAAGTCTTGAGATATCCGAGGATGATATTGACAAAGCTGTTGCAGCCGGAGATAGCAGGGCTTCATATCTTGACAGGAACAGGAACGATAAAGCTCTTGAGTTCGTACTGAACTCTGCTGTAGTGGAAGAAAAAGAACAGGATGAAAATGTAGTTGAACCTGAGGTTGTACCATGGAAATGGGTCTCTGTGGACCCGGCAGAGGCAGAGGTCACTCAAGAAGGAGAAGAGTAATGCCTGTAATTCCCTTTGTAGTGGAAAAGGAAGGTAATTCCGAGAGGTCATACGATATTTACTCCAGACTTCTCAAGGATCGTATTATTTTTATTGCAGATGCTATTACTGCCCAGACTGCCAGCGTCGTAGTTGCTCAGCTTCTTTTTCTGGAGGGTCAGGATACGAAGCGTGATATCAACATGTACATTCACAGTCCCGGGGGCTCTGTATCGGCAGGGCTGGCTATTTACGACACTATGGAGTTCATAAAACCGGACATTTCCACTTTCTGCATGGGAAGCGCTGCCTCAATGGCCTCTGTGCTTCTTGCAGCGGGCGCCAAGGGCAAAAGAAGCATCCTGCCCCATGCCAGAGTCATGATACACCAGCCAAGTGGTGGGGCTGTGGGACAGTCAGCAGATATCCAGATTGAAGCAAGAGAGATCCTTAAGATCAGGAATCAGATGGACAATATTCTGGCGTATCACACCGGACAGGATATTGAGAGAGTCAACGCCGATAGTGATCGCAATTTCTGGATGGATGCACAGGAAGCTCTTGATTACGGAATTATTGACAATATTTTGACGAATCGAGATTGAAAATGCCCAAAGAGAACAGATGTTCATTTTGCAACAGACCTGCAGCAGAGGTGAAGCAGCTTATTCAGGGACCCGGTGTTTTTATCTGTGACGATTGTGTACGCTATTGTCACGAGATCGTAGACGAAGCCGGTGAAAAACAGAGCCCGGATAAACCTTCTTTTCTCAGTAAAGATCTTCCAGTTCCCATGGAGATAAAAGAAAAACTTGATCAGTATGTTATCGGTCAGGAAGATGCTAAGAAAGTACTTTCTGTGGCCGTTTACAATCATTACAGAAGGCTTCAGAGTAAGCATGACAGCACTGCTTCTGTAGAGCTGGAGAAGAGCAATGTTATTCTTCTCGGGCCTACGGGAGTTGGAAAAACCCTGTTGGCCAAGACTCTTGCTAAAATATTGGATGTACCATTTGCTATTGCTGATGCAACAACCCTTACCGAAGCAGGGTATGTGGGGGAAGATGTGGAAAACATTCTTCTCCGGCTGCTTCAGGTTACCGATATGGATGTTGAACTGGCTCAGCATGGAATAATCTATATCGATGAGATTGATAAGATCGCAAGAAAATCCGAGAATTCCTCTATCACAAGAGATGTCTCCGGTGAGGGTGTTCAGCAGGCACTGCTCAAAATGATTGAAGGTACAATTGCCGGAGTACCGCCGGGAGGTGGCCGCAAACATCCCTATCAGGATCACATCCAGATTGACACCACCAACATTCTGTTTATATGCGGTGGAGCATTTCACGGCATAGAGAAGCTCGTTTCAAAGAGAGTTCATCAATCGTCACTGGGGTTTAATGCAGACTTCAGCAACGAAGAAGAGCTTGACGGAGCGAATATTCTTAAAAGAATCGAATCACATGATCTGGTTCACTACGGTCTGATACCGGAACTGGTGGGGCGTCTTCCAATACTGGTTACCCTTGATGATCTGTCCGAGAAGGATCTGATCCATGTTCTTACTCAGCCGAAGAATGCTCTTGTGAAGCAGTACAGATACATGTTCAATCTGGAAGGTGTTGATCTGCAGATCACAGATGACGCTCTTCTTGCAATTGCAAAAGAAGCAAAGAAAAGTCACAGTGGTGCCAGGGGGCTTAGATCAATTGTAGAGCGTATTCTTCTTGACCCTATGTACAGAATACCCTCAGAGAAGCCATCTTCAGGCAAACTGATTGTTGACGAGAGATGCATTTCAGAAGGTAAGACGCCGGAAATAGTTTCAATCGACCCCCAGAGGGAAGCTGTCTGATTTGGCGAAGCTGCATATCCAGTTTCTGAAAAGTTGCCCCGGCAAAACAGGCCTGCCGGATGATGGTCTGCCGGAGATCGCATTCATTGGCAGGTCAAATGTTGGTAAATCTTCTTTGATCAACAAGCTGAACAGCGGGAGGAAAGTAGCCAGAACCAGCTCTAAACCCGGCTGTACCCAGTACATAAACATCTATACTACCAGCAGGAATTTCTATATTGCAGATCTTCCGGGATATGGTTATGCCAAGGCTCCTGAAAGGCTGCGCAAACAATGGATCGGTTGGATAGGCGGGTATCTTCGGGAAAGAGAACCTCTCAGGGGGTCGATCCTTCTTGTTGACTGCCGGCATCCCAGCCTTGAGAAGGATCTATCCATGGCCAGATTTCTTATGGAGGGCGGCAAACCCTACATTATTGCTCTTACAAAAAGTGACAAGCTAAAGAGAAACAAACTGGCACAGTCTGTTCGGATCGCAGGAGAAATGGGGCCGGTTATTCCAGTCTCATCAGTTGACGGCAGTGGTATCAATGAACTTTACAAGTGGCTGGCAACAGCCACAGCCATCCATTAGGCGGGGAGCTGATAATGCCGGTAAGTATTGTTGTTGGCCTTCAGTGGGGAGACGAGGGTAAGGGTAAGATGGTAGATCACCTGGCAGAGAAAGCTGTTGTTGTTGCCAGGTTCAGCGGAGGTGCCAATGCAGGGCATACTGTAGAGGCAGAGGGCAAAAAATTTGCCCTTCATCTTCTTCCGTCAGGTCTTGTTCGCAAGGATGTTGTGGGGGTCATCGGTTCAGCCTGTGTAATGGATCCGGTTACAATTCTCGAAGAGATCAGATCTCTTGAAGGGAATGGCATCTCGATCAAAAGCAGATTGAAAATATCGGGAAAGATAAATCTTACTCATCCAGGGTACCGCTGGCTTGAGAAACAGAGTGAAACAGATCTTGCAAAGGGAAGAATAGGAACCACCGGACGCGGTATTGGACCAACCTATGAACGGAAATACAGACGCAATGCTATTCGTCTGGAAGACGTTTTCGACATGAAAAATTTCAAAACTCTTGTTGATTATCATACAGAAGAGACTATCAATTCATTGAACCTGGAATCTGCTGAAGTTGAAAAACTGCATTCTGAGGTGGAAAAATTTATAGATGCCACCAGAGAAGTTGCCGGTTTTTCCGATGATGTGTCTCTTTTTATCAGCAGGGTACTTGAAGATGGCGGGTTGGTGATTGCCGAGGGTGCTCAGGGTTCTCTGCTGGATCCGGATCACGGTTCTTATCCCTTTGTTACCTGTGGACAGTGTGTATCAGGGGCTGCCTGTACCAGCCTTGGTTTCGGCCCTACACAGGTCAATGATGTTGTTGGGATTCTAAAAGCATACACAACCCGGGTTGGTTCCGGTCCTTTTCCAACAGAGCTTGATAATGAAACCGGCGAAAGAATTCGACAGGCCGGGCACGAGTTTGGAACAACAACTGGAAGGCCGCGCAGATGCGGATGGCTGGATGGAGTGCTGGCAAACTATACCGCGAGAATCAATGGATGTACTTCTGTAACTTTTACCCTTCTTGATGTTCTCAGCGGATTCGATGAGCTTAAAGTGTGTACCGGATACAAAGACGATAAATTTGCCACCGGGCGATCAATGGATGATTTAATTCCTGTATATGAGACTTTTCCCGGATGGAATGAGGATATTCGCGGAGAAACGGAATGGAAAAACCTTCCAGAGGCAGCCAGGCAGTATGTACTGGCGGTTGAAAAAATAGTTGGCGTTCCTGTAGCATCTATATCAACCGGCCCGGGCCGCAACGATGTTATCTGGCGCTGATTTCGTGTCTCTGGGTTTTGACAGCCACTGCCATCTTCACTTTCACCATTTTGACAAGGATATTGCCAAAGTGGTGGAAGATTCAAAAAAAGCCGGGATCAGTCACATTCTGATACCTTCAATTGATGCCGCTACAGCTGAGGTGGCAGCAGATATTGCCGAGAAATATGGTCTTTATTCCGCTGCTGCATTCCATCCGGAACATCTGCCTGAAGAGAGTATAGAGGATCAAAGCTGGGTTGCGCTTAAGGAAGTACTGCTTCGTCCCGGCACTGTAGCTGTTGGCGAGACCGGCCTGGATTTTCATCACAAGACCTTTTCACCAAAGAAGCAGATCCGCTGGTTTCGCAAACATATTAAGCTTGCAGAGGCTTTGGGCTATCCACTTATTGTGCATTCCAGAGGAGCAGAAGCAGAGGTTCTTCAAGAGTTGACTGAACCACCTTCGGTTCCTGTAATTCTTCACTGCTGGGGAGGTGACCAGCAGCTTACAGATACAGCGATATCCAGTGGGTTCTACATAGGCACAGACGGCCCTTTGACATACAAGAAAAATAACAAATATCGCAGATTGGTCTCTGGTATTCCCAGAGATAAGCTTCTTGTTGAAACTGATTCGCCCTTCCTGCCGCCTGAACCCTTCAGGGGCAAAAGGAATGAACCGGCTTACACAAGACGAATACACATGGGGATCCGGGAACTCTGGGATGGCAGAATGTCTATAGAGAAAACTGCGTACATTCTATGGGAGAATGCCATGCGGGCTTACAGATTGCATCCGGAAAACCGGAGGGCGGACATCCTGTACAAATACGGAAACTCTCTTTATGCCAATTTAACTTCAAGCTGTCAGAACAACTGCAGTTTCTGCGTGAGAAGAACGGAAGATGGTCTTAACGGCTATTTTCTTAGGCACATGGAAGATCCTTCTGATGCTCTTGTTCTTTCCACTATTGGAGCATTTCCAATTGAGAACTATAAAGAGCTTGTATTTTGCGGTTTCGGTGAGCCGACACTCAGATATGAGCTTCTTATGAAAAGCGCAAAGGCTGCATCCGCCAGGGGTGTTAAGACCCGTTTGAATACCAATGGACTTTGCACTTCTTTTCTTCGCAATGAACAGGTGACTCGGCTTCTTGACTGTTTTGATTCTGTTAGTATCAGCCTGAATGCATCAGGGGCCAAAGAGTACAACAGAATATGTCCTTCAAGTGTGGAGGGTTCCTGGGAACACCTGATGAAGTTTATAAAACTGGTAAAGAATACTGGAATAGAATCCCGGGTTTCTGCCGTTAGTAACTCCGGAGCTGACCTTCAGAGGGTTAAAGCCCTTGCAGAAAGACTTCAGATGTCATTAAGGATTCGTTAAGATCATGAATATCAGCCAGACAAGACAGGCCTTGAACGAGCTGGGGATGCGACCGGATAAGTCTTTGGGCCAGAACTTTCTTGTAAATCCCATGGCTATTCGAAGAATAGTTAATGCTCTGGGAGAAGTGTCTGGAACCGTTCTTGAAATAGGGCCGGGGCTGGGGGCTCTTACCGGCGGATTGGTTCGCGCAGGGCATGATCTGTCTGCAATAGAACTAAGTGAGACCATGGCGGAATGGCTTGGAAATGAATATCCGGAAGTAAAAATGGTTACCGGTGACTTTCTTTCTGTTGACCCTTCTGAAATTCCCGGTTACCCTTTTACCGCTGTTGCCTCTAATCTGCCCTACAACATTTCTTCTCAAACGGTATTCAACCTTTGCGAACCCAAGTTCGATGGAGTTGAAAAAGCCGTACTGATGTTCCAGAAAGAAATGGCAACAAGGCTTGCATGTATTGACGGTGGCAGGAATTACGGCAGGCTTTCTTTATTGGTCTGGCCATGGTTCTCTGTAGAAAAACTGTTCGATCTTGATCCCGGTGATTTTCTGCCCAGACCCAACGTAGATTCAAGTGTGGTGATATTAAGAAGAAAAGAAGAAAAGGTAATGAGCCGTGACGAGTATGCTGTTTTTGCAAAAGTTGTTCGCGCAGCTTTTTC
>JAOZLN010000059.1 GCA_029934845.1 Candidatus Sabulitectum sp. | reverse complement strand
CACGCTTAATGTTGCGAATTCCTTCAGCGTAGCCAGCTCTATACTTCCGGTAATGCAATGATCTTTTTAATACTTTTTCTATTTTCTGATGTTCCTTCACCTGCTCAGACAATGTGGCACTTGCGTGCAGGTTGTTCACCAGATGTGATTACATCCATAGCAGGAGCACAGGTCTACTTAAGTGCGAATGCGCTTTTAGCAGACGATCTCTCCGAGGATGATCTTATTAAGATGATAGATACGGGCAATAAATGCATGCTCATTCCTCTCACAGCACATATGGTCTCGGAAGGCAGAACAAGTCAGGCAGAGATCTACTGCAGCCTGGACGGATTGCAACTTCCTGCCACAAGACTTGATCTTCTTAATGCACTGGCGTGGTTTTGCAGGCACGAACTGTATTCTGTAATGTCGCTGAAACCTGTTGTTCCTTCAGACATGGTTGGATCGATGCATTCCGATTATTGCGGTGCTGTGTGTGCAATTGGATGGATGGTAACCAGAGAAGATGGTTTGTTCCATGCAGATCAGCTTGTATCCGGATCCGACATCCGTATTCTCTCAGCATATTTTCCATCGGTGATACCTACAATGGAATACATATCCAGAAACTCACTTGACCATCTGTTCCTGAATGCGGATGGAGCTGGACAGTGAATCTGAACGCCACTCAGCAAAAGTACGACGAGCAGCTATTGCGAGCAGTAACAATGATAAAAAGAACACAAGAGCAGTTACCGTTAGTGCCTGCACTTGTATCCTGGGTTCGCATTGTTATTCTTCCATTCTGTATATGGGCAGGATGGGAATCGGATTTCACTACTATGTTCTCTCTTTGTCTCGTGGCTGCTTTCAGTGACTATGCTGACGGATGGGTAGCGAGGAAACTTAAGAAATCCAGTACTCCGGGAAAAACTCTTGATATTCTTGCAGATAAGCTTTTTCTATCTGTCATGCTTATTTTCCTGGCTAGACTGGGAGTTCTGGATGGAACACTGGCAATGATTCCCGCTCTGTACCACATCATAGTTGTCCTTGGTCTTCTTGTTGTTTCATGGAGTATCAAGATCCCCGTGGTTGCCATTACAACCAGCGAGAGGCTGACAATCATTCTCAGTTATGTTCTTGTGTTAACTGCTGCCGGAACTCTGGCATATCCGGATAAAAGCATTTTCTTTAAACTCACATGGGTTGCTGAGATACTTACACCCATTGCTGCTGCTCTGGGCGCTATCAGTTACTTCAGATTTTCCAGAAGACTTATACAGAGGTATATGCAATGATGGTATTGATCTTTATTCTTATTTCAGCCCTTTCCCCGCTGGAACTTGAGCAGACAGGGCAACTGGCAGAAGCCGGGGCTGCATGGCAGGAACAGGGCAACCTGTCGGGTCAGATCCGGATCATGGGAAGGTTGATCGAGGAAGCTATTTATGCTGGTGATGGAAGAAGGGCGGCTCTTCTTGCTGTAGAATTACAGAATATCTGCTATGACCCCGAACTTTATGACTTCTGGATGGCGAGGATCGCCTGGATCTCGGGGCTTTCTGAATATGCGGCTGCAGAGCTTCAGAGTATTTCTGCTTCTGATCTATGGCTTTATCACAGATCGATGGGATTTTCTGCGCTTTTTCAGGAAGATGGCGAGAAAGCAGTTCAAGAGTTTATTATTTCGATCTCTTCTGCTTCCACGGCAAGAAGAGCATTCTGGAGCGCAATTGATCTTTGTTCTGCATATTTGAATTGCGGAATGTATGAGGAGGCACTCTATCTTTCAAGGTTCATTCGCATTCGTTACCCGGGAGATGCAATGGCGGACATCATGTACGGTCTGTGTCTTCAGGTATCAGGGCAATTTGGTGAATCCTCAAGGGTCTTGAATGCAGTTGATTCAGCAAACTTGCCAGCAGAATATCTGGCAAGGAGTATTATGGAAGGATTTGAGCAGTGAATTTTATAAAGAATCTTTTTGGCAGACGAAGAGAAGCTAAAGTATCATCGAACTGGAACGATTTCAGGTTTCCATCAGATGTATTAAGCCCGGAAGGTGTTGGTGTTTTCACCTCTTCCGATATCTCAGAAGCATGGTCTGCGGTCTACATGGCCAAAGCTCTTCAAGATGGATATCATGGAATCCCGATTTACTTTGCAGCGCACCAGAAAGTGGTTGAACTTGCAGGATTTCTTCCCTGGACTCCTAAAATGCATGTTTATTCCAGTGACATGGGAACCCTTGATCCTGCCCTTCCTGACGGATTGCTTTTGTTCAGTCCCAGCCCTGGCGATGACCTGCTGAAATTTGTACAGAAGATCACACCTCTTGCCTGTGTATCTTCAGCAAAACATCCTGCTGTGAACATAAGGGTCAAAACAACAGCAGATGCTTTTCCTGAAAAAATATATGGTATGATGGAAATTCTCAAATTGAAAGTTAATACTGCCTGGAAACCTGTGGTGCCCGGCGTGCTTGCAGACAAAGCATCTGCCATTCTTTCTCCTGTTTCTCACAGAACTCTGCCATACATTCTTGCAACCGAAGCTGCTGCTGCCGTGTTTGAAAAGAAAAGGGCGGAGGTGCCGCTTAAGATCGTCGTTGTGGACGGAAAAAACAGTAATATTCCTGCCGGGACTGGTGCAGGTATCATTGCTGCCATGGTGGCAGGAGCATCAGCTGTTGCAACCACCAGCAGAGATCTCTGGATCCACGCAAGAGCTCTGGGAATACCTGTCATTGGCCTTGACCGTAAAGATTCTTTTACCGGTTGGGGAGGGGACCCTGCAACAGGAGATACTCAGTTTCTTGAGCAGTGGGCTTCTCTGATCAGGCAAGGCTGGTAAAAGAGATGAAAAGGGTAATTACTTACGGAACATTTGATCTTTTCCATATAGGTCACCTGAACATACTTAAACGGGCAAGAGCTCTTGGAGACTATCTTGTAGTTGCTGTCTCAACAGATGAATTCAATCTTGGGAAGCACAAACAATGCATTTATCCCTACTCACACAGGGCAAAGATCGTCGAGGCTATCCGCTTTGTAGACAAGGTTATTCCTGAAACCAGCTGGGAACAAAAACTGGATGATATAAAAGCTCATTCAATAGATATTTTTGTTATAGGTCATGACTGGGCTGGCAAATTTGACTTCCTTAAGAAGTACTGTGAAGTGGTCTATCTTCCAAGAACTGAAAGTATTTCAACTTCTTCAATCAAGAATACGGTTCAGAACGGCAAATCTATTTCCGAATGAGACTACTCTTTTATGTCTCCAAGCTTTACTCCATTCCTGTTATTCTGCCTCTGGTGAAAGAAGCAGTCAGACAGAATATTGAAATCGCTCTGTATGCAAGTGCAAAGGTTCAGAAAAGACTTCCCGGGATACTTCCCGAAGTCAGAATATTCACAGAGCTGAAAGAAGCTGTGACCTTTCAGCCGGATTTTGTTCTCTGTCCGGGAAACTTTGTTGATTTTCGGCTGCCGGGAATAAAAGTAGAGCTGTTCCATGGAATAGGTATTGAAAAACCTTCACATTACAGAATAAGACACTTCTTTGATGTTTACCTTACATCCGGTCCTGTGGTAACAGAACAATTCAAAAGGATGCAGAAGAAGCACGGATACTTCAGCGTTTTTGAAACAGGCTGGCCCAAGATCGATCATATCCTTGACTACAACACCAAAAGCATCAAAGAGCAATTGAACTTGTCGGAGAATAAGAAGATAATTCTTTATGCTCCAACCCACAGCAGCACAATGGAGTCCGCTGGAGATATTGTTCCAGTGATCGAAACGGTGATGAAGGCCGATGAGATCTGGTTTTGCAAACCGCATGAATTCATGAATAAAGAGACTCTTAAAGAGTTAAGAAAAAAACAGATCCGATTGATTGATTCACATGATATAACACCTTACCTTCATCTGGCAGATGTTTTGATCTCGGACACTTCCTCAGTTATATATGAATTCATGGCTCTGGACAAACCAGTGGTGACCTACAGAACCATGAGCAGGAAAGACAAGGGGATTAACATAGAATCCATCCGACAGCTGAGAGATGCTCTTGACCGCTCTCTGTTGAACCCGGGGGAATTATCTCACAACCGACACAGACATATGAGTGAAGTGAACCCCAGACAAGACGGACAGATCTCAAAAGGAATTATTGATCTCCTCGGATCCATTCACCAGAACAGTCTGAAGCACAACCGCAGAAAACCCTTTAATCTCTTCCGCAAGCTCCAGATCCTTTATCACAGCCATTTTCGGAAAGGTTACCTCAGGTAGCATCTATTCTTGCTGCAAGCAGGGTGAAGTCGTCGGCGTAAGAGCTTGATCCATGAAAGATGCTTACTTCTTTCTCGATCAGTGCAAGAAGTTCATCCAGCGGCAGTTCTCTGTTCCGTGCTACTATGTGGGCGATCTGTTTCTCGCCAAATTCCTCATCATTGCTGTCCATTGCTTCAGAAACTCCATCTGTGTACATAAGGATCATGTCTCCGCTCTGAAGGGAAAACTCACCCTCTTCGTACTGAGCATCTTCAACAACTCCGAACAGTAATCCACCCTTAGTCAACATTCTTTCATGGCTGTCGTTCTCCACAAGGAAGGGGGGATTGTGCCCGGCATTTACATAGCGCATGTGTTTCTTTACCGGATCGATGCATATCATGAAAAAAGTGATGAACATATCAGAAGGAGTGTTCTCAAAGACAAGCTTGTTTATTCTCGCTGCAGATTCGGCAAGACTGGCCCCCATGCCCTGGGCTGTGCGCAGGGATGCCTGAAGGTTTGCCATTAACAGAGCAGCGCCAACTCCTTTACCGGAAACATCACCTATGGAAAGAACGATCCTGCCGTCATCAAGTGGAATGATGTCATAGTAATCACCTGCAACATCAAGGCAGAATCGGATCAGGGCAGACATCTCAATACCGGGAACAACCGGGATACTTCCAGGAAGAAGACCCTGCTGAATGTTTCGAGCCACTTTAAGTTGTTCTTCCAGTTTTTCCTTTTCCAGCCGCTCTCCAAGCAGCTCAAGATTCTCAGCGACAAGAGCTGTTTGTGTTGAAAAGCTTTCCAGAAGCTCAAGCTCTTCAGCGGTGAAATCCTCACCATTGGTTTTGCAGCTGATAACCAGGAAGCCCAGCAGCCCTGATGTTGTAACAAGTGGGAGAAGAATTGCACTTTTTCTTTGAATAAACCATTCTCTTTGTTCAGACGATAGAGATATCTTTCCGCTGGCGATCATTTCATCAAACAAAAGAGGATTCTCTTTTGATTCAAGTCTGCTAATGAATGCATCTCCAGGGGAGAAGGGAGCCGGTTCATCTGGATCCACCGTAAAAAGGTCCTTACCGGCTACCCTAAGAACCGGGTAGATCTTTTCAGCAGAAAGACCATCTGCAAGTTTCTCCTCAAGTTCTTCCCAGAATTTTGCACTTTCAGTCCGCGCCATACTTGAAGCCAGGAAGTCCTTCATCATAACTCGAAGTTTTGCCCGTTCGGGATAGAAATGTTCCTCGATCCTGTACCTGATCTTTCTCTGGATACTCATAAAAAAGAATGCCAGTAAAATTCCCAGCACCAGTATAGGCGTTTGTGAAGTAACGCCAATGTTCTTAAGAAGTAACTCACCAACAGCCCAGAGTATTCCTGCAAACAAAACCAGAAGGAAAAAGTTAACAGCAAGAAATCGAGTACCCCTTTTCAGGTGACCCTCTACCTGCAGCAGCCGGTATTTTCCAAAAGCATACCCCAGAGAAACTGGGATTGTAAGGATCATCAGGAAGATACCGTTGGTGAAAAGCAATCTTGAAATAACGGGCAGACTGGTAAACCAGCTTCCGAAGAATTGCATTGACCAGGCGAAAAGAACATACGTGAGCAGTCCCGGGCCTGCCCCCAGCAGGACCAGCCTCGTCTGACGCTTTTCAAGAAATACAGTTGCCCTTTTGTAGTTGCGAAACAGCAGAACATATCCCCAGATGAGCATAATTGTTGTAAGAACATTTATATAGATGAATTGATCAGTTTGCGTCAATTTGGAAAAAATCGTAACCAATAATAGCATTGGCAGGAAGATCAACAGATTGTAGATGACTCTGTGTTTCTCGTAAACCGGGTTCCTTGCTGGAAAAAGAAGTTGCAGCTTAAGGAAGAGAGGTGCGGTGAATGCGGAGAGAATGTATACAAGTATAACAATGCTCATTGGTACTTGAAAACTTGCGTAGACATCGGCTATAGAGCCAATTGTAACGGTGAATTGCAGGGCCATTGTCAGGCAGAACAGCGACAATGTCAGCACTGCCGAGGAATAGGGCTGTTTGATAAACCCCCACAACGCCACCGATATCAGACCGAAGACAATCAGAGTACGAAGAATAACCATCAGCCAGACCTGCAGCTGAAGGGCTTCGGGAATGGTGTGTGTTGCAATAGTAGTGGCAAAAACAGAATCAAGATGAGAAAACTCTATTTCGTACTCTTCACCCCGGGGCGTATCAGTACCGAACAAGCTGAAGTAATTGTCTTGAGTGGCAACCAGACCGTTAACAGATAGCAGAGAGTCTCCGCGAACAGGGAATGGAGCACTGATAAAATCATCCATGTTCACTTCATGAAAAAGAGCATGTCCGGTAGTATCATTGAATACAAACAAACTCCACATATCGCTCATGCGGGAAAAATTGTCGGCTTTAGTAAATTCCCTTATCATGTAGGCACTGGAAAAACCCATAACAAATACAGTAGCGATCACCATGAGTACAGTAGAAAACTTTCTCTTCAAGAATTCACCCCCGTACGCTGATATACAAAAGCCTTTATGAATAAGCAATTCCAGCTGACCGTTTCCTGTTTCACAGAAAAGCATCTGGAAATTGAACTTTGAATCCCAAAACTGAGTTAAATATATTGCGATGTACAAAATCTTATGGAACAGATTCCCAAGTCAGAGGTAAAGAGAAGGAAGCAAATATCACACCCCGAACAGCAGATACTCGTGGAAGTAAAGTGAAGTGAATGCAAAGAAAACAGAAAGAGTGCTTATGAGAAGATTCATCACTGATGTTCGGCAGTCAGAGTGAAGCAGAGGCATTCGACCTGCAGACTCTTCCTTCAGAGATCACGGCACTACAGTATCTCCTGGACAGTGAGACCAACTCGAATTTCGATCCGGACGGGATCAACAGCCATTTTGACGGATCACTGGAGAAAGTACTTAATCTGATAACCACACACGGCTATGCAAACGCCTGGCCTGAAACTTTCGGAGAATTCCACGGTTCAGAACTGTCTGTAGCAATGGATTCCGCCAGGGGAGGGTACTTCCCGGAAATACCCGCAGAGTATCCATCAATTGCCTGGTACACAAACAAAGACCACACCCGTAATTATGAAGCGCAGATCTCAAGATACCTGTACTGGGCCTTAACATCCAATCGTGGTGCCCAGGATTACCCTGACAGGTTTGGGGAGATAAAAGAAGAATGGCGGCTGAATACAGCAGACCTGGTAGCCGCAGAGGATCCTGAGGTAACAGAGATCCTGAACAATCCCGACTATTCGATCCCGCAGATTCTTCCAGACGGAAATTATCAGGGGTTTGAGATAGAGATAACCGATCTTGAATGCGACACTTGAGGATAGCCATGACCCAACGGCGCTGGGTAAAAAGAAGCTGATCCACTAGAAATCGTTATTATTCCGTTCTTTGCGCCAGACTGCCAGATCGCCTTTCCAGATCACCGAACCCTTAAGTTCCATCAGGCTTCTGCGCAGTGCCAGTCTTCGTAATTCATGCAAGGCGTAATCAACCAGTGCCCGGGTAGTTTTGATTCCTGTTAATTTCCTGCACTGATCCAAAAGCTCGTGATCAAGAACTATATTTGTTCTACCCATATTCACTACCTCCATTAGTACACATAATAGTGAAGCAATAATGTGTATGGCAATATGCAATATTATTCCATCCTTTTCGTCTTCAACAGGGAAGAGAGGAGAAAAAGGAATGACCGGAAGCGGAAAAAGATCACTTGCAGAGTTCTGGCAGAAGAACCACCGCAAACTTGTGAACTTCGTCAGAACAAAACTGGATGATGCTTCGCACATGGACAGCGAGGACATAGTACAGGATGTTATTCTAAACCTGCTTGACCGGCCGGACATCACAAAACCCGTAACAAATCTCACTTCTTATGTATTTCGTGCCCTGAAAAACAGGATCATTGACGAATACAGAAAGCCGTCAAATCGAACGGAATCTCTGGATGAACCTGACCGAAATGAACTCAGCCTCTACGACATAATTCCCGACCTGAAGTACGAACCTCAGAACTCATATGCCCGGGAACAGCTCAGAAACCAGATATACACAGCCATCAACAACCTGCCGCAACAACAAAAGCAGGTGATCATAGAAACCGAGTTCAACGAAGTTTCATTCAAAGAACTGGAAAAACAACTGAATACCCCCATGGGTACCCTTTTGGCCAGGAAACACAGAGGGCTGAAAACAATAAAGAAACAACTCAAAAACATAAAGGAGGAACACAATGATCTTTTCAACGGTTAGAGTGGGCGACCGGATAGTTCACGGCAACCCTGTGGCAAAAGTTCTAAAGGTGATAGGCTTCATAATTCTGGGAGTGATCGGAGTAACTGCCCTTGCGGTCTTGTTCGGCCTCATCGTAATGTGGCTCTGGAACGCCCTGATGCCCGCCATCTTCAGCCTCCCGGTAATCGGATACTGGCAGGCGGTGGGCCTGGTGGTACTGGCCCATATCTTCTTTGGCAGCCACAACTCATTTTCAAACAAAGGAAGTAGAAAAGAGAGAATACACAAGAAGGCTAAAGGTGCTCATGTCCATGTGGAATCCAACGGCCGATCCATCTCCTACGACAATGACCTTAACGACAATAACGATGAAGGCAATCACATGCATGCCGATAAGAACGGTAATGAACGCCACTACGACTCATTTCGCGAGTTCTGGAACGACTACGGCCGAGATGCCTTTGACAAGTGGCTGAACCGCAATCAACCAAAGACCACCTCTGAAGACGTCTAAAGCCAGAACTGCAACAGAATAAACAACAAGCTGCCGGCTCGGAAGAGCCGGCAGTTGCGTTAGAAGGGTTTGACACCTGCCTGTTCGCCACATATTCTTGTTGGGAATTTTCTGTATTATTTCAGTGTAAAAGAGAGGAATAGTAAATGGCCATCAAAATCAAAATGGATCGCAGAACAAAAATCCTGTCGGTACTTATTCTTCTTACTATTCTTTCTTTCACCGGTGTGATGACAAAATTTCAGCAGAAGATCATACTTCCCCCAGCTGAGAATTACATTGAAAAGTCGCAGGAAAAGGCTCTTGCAGCCTTTATAACAATCAGCATCGTGAAGGGACTTGTTGCCGTTGTAGAGGGTTCTGACGTGGTTGGAATTGAAGTAGGAGACATCGTGCAACCACTTTACGATTCCATAGACATAACATGGAAACTTATCACTGCAAGCCTCGCTACACTGTATACTCTTGAGATCATTCTAAAATTGTGCGGGTTTCTGGGATCTGTTTTTATGGGCATTGTATTTATCTTACTGGGACTGATGCAGTTCACAAAGAAAGAACAACTAAAGAAATTCACTTATTTTTTTGGGGTTCTTGCTTTCTCGTTCTACTTTGCAATTCCTGTATCACTTTTTCTCTCCGGTAAGCTTTCCAACAACTATTCTGCAGATATACAGGAAGAGTTTGACCTCAGGATGGGTGAATTTCAGGAGAACTTTGAATCAAGACTTGAAGAGGCAAAGCATGCGGGTTTGATCGATATGGAAGGCTGGCCCCCCAGGCTAACAGGGTCGTTCCCGAATCTGAATATCGAGTGGCCGGATCTCGGTTCGATCTCATCCCCGCAGTATCAGGTTCTTGCAGGAATAGTAGTGGACATGAAGGATCTAATAGACGTACTTCCTGAACTTCTCCTTAGAACCGGTGTCACATGGATACTTGATGTGATGATCATTCCGCTTGGTATGCTCTTCCTTCTTTACAAACTCGCTATTCTCTTCACTAATTCTTTTCTGGGCTCTGCCCAGGCAGACAAACTTGAAAAAGCTGTAAGCAGAAGTCTGGAAAAGCATTTGA